>NZ_JBFUCI010000566.1:0-3296 GCF_056405335.1 Variovorax sp. P1_H12_2 | reverse complement strand
CGCCATGGTGGCACGTCCGGGCGGTCTGTGGGCGGCTCCCTATACTTCCGGCGCATGCGCACGCTTGAATTCGGAATCGCCAAGGCCGCCTCGGTCTTTTTCATGCTGCTGGCGGCCGCCCTGCTGGCCGGCTGCGATGCCCCCGTGCGCCTGATGCCGACCCCCGTGAGCTTCAGCAACGGCGACGTCGATCCCTTCGAGAAGATCGGCGAGAAGCTGCAGACCACCGAGGTCCCCGTGCTGTACGCCACCAACCGGCTGGCGCTGATCGAACATCCGGATCCCGTGCACACCATCGTGCCCACCGACGATCTGCGCATGGGCGTGGCGCACGTCCGGGTCGGCGACGAGACGCTCGACTGGGAGACCCTGCACCGGCTCTCCACCAGCGCCGACCCCGATGAGCGGCCGATCGTCCAGCTCGAGCGTCTCGAACAGATGGCGGTGCTCAAGTCCGATGAAGAGGTGAAGAAATCGCCCGAGGCGCAGGCCTTCTTCGCGCTCGTGAACAAGGCCCTGGCCGCGAGCCCCAACAGCGAGCTGCTGATCTACGTGCACGGCTCCAACAACACCGTGCCGCGCGCGGCGGCCCAGGCGGCGCAGTTCCGCCACTTCACGGGGCGGCGCATGGTGGTGCTGGTCTTCATGTGGCCGTCGGCGGGTTCGATCCTGCGCTACCTGACCGACGTCAACAACGCGGCCAGCACGGTCGAGCCCTTCGCGCGGATGGTCGAGCTGCTGGCCGAGAACACCACGGCTTCGAAGATCGACGTGCTGGCCTACAGCGCCGGCGCGCAGGTCCTGAGCCCGGCGCTGGTCCGCCTGGGCACGCCGCGGCCCGGCGAGACGCGCGCCCAACTGCAGCAGCGGCTTCGGCTCGGGCAGATCTATTTCGCGGCGCCCGATATCGACACCCGTCGCTTCGTGGACGAACTGGGCGGGTACATCGACATCATCGAGCGCGTCAGCATCGCGGCCAACCTCAACGACTCGGTGCTTCGCTTCGCGGCCATCGTCGGCCGGGCCTCGCGCGCGGGCCGTCCCGACGTGACCGAACTGGACGAGGAGCAGACGCGCTTCCTGGTCGAGGCGTCGCGCAAGCTGCGCTTCGACCTGATCCGGGTGGACCCGAAGGACATCCCCAATCTGCCGGAGAGTTCGCACGCCTTCTGGTACGACGATCCGTGGGTCAGCGGCGACATGCTGGGGCAGTTCCTGCTCAACGCGCCGCCGCCGCGGCGCGGGCTCGACGAGCAGCTGACGCCGGGCGGCGCGCGCTACTGGCGGTTCCCGGCCGACTTCAACGACAGGATCTACAGGTTGTTCAGTCGCTAGTCAGGCCGGCGCCGGGCCGCCCCAAGGCGGCCTGCGGCCCCCTCGGGGGGCAGCGACCACACGAAGTGAGGGAGCGTGGGGGCAACCTTACTGCTTCGGGCTGCCGGTGTACTTGGTGACGCTGTCGGCCGTGACCTGGTAGCCGCTCACGCCCATCATCGAGTCGTTGCGCACGGTCTGGAGCCTACCCGTGACCCACACCGTRTCCATGGCGCGGAACTTGGCGCCCTGCTTCGGGCGCACGTGCAGGATCTGGTTGGCCGGCGGCGGCGGCGTGTGGATGCAGGCGCCGAAGTAGGGCACCAGCAGGAACTCGGTGACCTCGCCCTTGTTCTCCTCGAGCGGCACGATGAAGCCCGGGATCTTCACCTCGACGCCGTTCAGCGCCGGGTTGGTCGGCGCGTTGTTGGAGACTTCCTGCAGCTTCATGAGCAGTTCGTTGGCGCGCGGGTCGCTGTCGTCGAGCTTGCTCAGGTCCATGCCCTTGAGCTCCTTCATCGGGTCCCAGTCCTTGGGCACCAGCTCTTCCCAGCTGATGAGGCGCGGCTGCCCTGGCACGGCCTTGGCCTCGGCGGCCTTGCCGCCCAGCGGCTGGGTCGGCGAGGTGGCTTGCGGCGCGGGACCGGCCGCGAGCGCGCTGCCGGCCATCGCCAGCGAGAGCAGTGTCGGAAGAAGAGGGCGCAGCGTCATGTTCATATCCTCGGTGAGAGGCCGTCGGCCAGCGAGAGCCGGTAGGCCCGGATGCCCGGCAGCAGGCTGGCCAGCCAGCCGGCCGCCACCAGGCTCGCGAGCAACAGCCATTCGTTCAGTGTAGGTTCGGACAGCGAAAGCGCGAGTCCGAAGTGCGATTGCAGCCAGGGCGACAAGCCGGCGATGCCGAGCGCCGCGAGTGCGACGCCGAGCACCACGCCCAGCAGCGTCACGATGGCGCCCTCGAGCGCCAGCAGCGCGAGCACGTGGCGCAGGCTGGCGCCGACCGCGCGCAGCACCGCCAGTTCGCGGCGCCGTTCGTTGAGGCTCGCCATCACCACCGACACCAGTCCGGCCAGGCTCACCAGCGCGACCAGCGCCGACATCAGCAGCAGCGCGTTCTCGCCGATGCCGACCACGCGCCACAGTTCGTCGAGCGCCACGCCCGGCAGGATCGCCATCAGCGGCTCGCCGGTGAAGGTCGAGACCCAGCGCTGCACCGCGAACACCGCGGCCCGGTTCTTCAGGCCGACCAGCGCCGCGGTCACGGTCTTGGGCGTGAGGTCGAACTTGCGCACCTGCTCGGCCGGAATCCTGAGCCCGGGCATCGGCGCGCCGCCCATCCATTCGAGGTGGATCGCCTCCATCGCCTCGAGCCCGATGTGCACCGTGCGGTCGACCGGCGTGCCGGTGCGCGCGAGCACGCCGACCACCGTGAAGGGCTTGTCGGCATGCTCGGAGACGTTGAGCTCGCCGCTGCCGTGCGCCAGCGTGATCTTCTGGCCGACGCGGTAGCCCAGCGCGTCGGCCACTTCGGCTCCGACCACCGCGTCGAACAGCTCCGAGAAGGCCTTGCCCTCGCGCAGCGCGAGCGGCTGGCGGTTGCCGAAGCGGAAGTGCTCGAAGTACCCGGGGGTGGTCGCCAGCACCGAGAAGCCGCGATGCGAGTCGCCGAGCGACAGCGGCACCACCCAGTCGACGCCCGGGTGCGCGGCCAGCGCCTGGACGCTCTTCCACTGCATGTTGTTGGTGGCCGCGCCGAYCCGGAACACCGAGTACAGCAGCAGTTGCGTCGAGCCGGTGCGGGCGCCGACGATCAGATCGGTGCCCGAGACGGACGAAGAAAAGTTCTGGCGCAACTCGGTGCGGATGCGCTCGACGCCGAGCAGCAGGAAGGTCGCGAGCGCGATCGACAGCACGGTGAGCGCGAGCGTGAATCGGCGGTTCCAGGCGCTGCGCCAGGCGATGCCCAGCAGGGCGCTCATTCGAGC
>NZ_JBFUCI010000565.1:0-3303 GCF_056405335.1 Variovorax sp. P1_H12_2 | reverse complement strand
AACCTTGCGGGACAGACCAAGAAACTGCGCAGCAGTTTTTGCTCTGTCCTCGACTGACTGATACCTCGCGGGACAGATCAAGAAACTGCGCAGCAGTTTTTGCTCTGTCCTCAACTGACTAAACTCTTTATTTCAACGATCGACAGGACCCACATGTTCAACAAAGGACAACTGGCCGGCCTCATGAAGCAGGCGCAGGCAATGCAGGACAACCTCAAGAAGGCCCAGGAAGAACTGGCCACCATCGAGGTCGAGGGCGAATCCGGCGCCGGGCTGGTGAAGGTCGTGATGACCTGCAAGCACGACGTCAAGCGCATCACCATCGATCCGAGCCTCCTGGCCGACGACAAGGACATGCTCGAAGACCTGGTGGCAGCGGCCTTCAATGCCGCGGTGCGCAAGGCCGAGGAAACCAGCGAGCAGAAGATGGGCAAGCTGACTTCCGGCATGCCTGGCCTGCCGCCCGGCATGAAGCTGCCGTTCTGAGCTTTCATCAGCCCTCGATGGCGGATTCCAGCTCGCTCGAGGCCTTGGTCGAGGCGCTGCGCCGACTGCCCGGCGTTGGCGCGAAGTCGGCCTCGCGCATGGCGTTCCATCTGCTGCAGCACGACCGCGAAGGCGCGCAAAGGCTCGCGCGCGCCCTGCAGCAGGCGGCCAGCAACGTGCAGCACTGCGAGCGCTGCAACACCTTCACCGAAGGCCTGATCTGCAGCGTCTGCCAGGATGCGCGCCGCGACGCCAGCAAGCTGTGCGTGGTGGAGACGCCGGCCGACCAGGCCGCGCTCGAACGCACCGGTGTGTTCCGGGGCTACTACTTCGTGCTGATGGGCAAGCTGAGTCCGCTCGACGGCATCGGGCCCAAGGACATCGGGCTCTCGAAGCTGTTCGAGCGCGCGCTCGACGGCACCGTGACCGAGGTGATCCTCGCCACCAACTTCACTGCCGAGGGCGAGGCGACGGCCCACGTGATCGGTGATGCGCTCAAGCAGCGCGGCCTCGCCGTGACCCGGCTCGCGCGCGGCGTGCCGGCCGGCAGCGAGCTCGAGTACGTCGACCTCGGCACCATCGCCCACGCGCTCGTGGACCGCCGCTGAGCATCGAACCGGCAGACGCTGATCGTCGCGACGCAGGCGCGGTCCGGGCGCTCGCATTCGGTGCCCACGCAGCCATCCTGTTCGCGGGCCGCTAGCGGTCTTCGTGATTACGTGAAAACCCGCACGGGATGTTCCCGATGCAGGGGCGGGGGGGTGCCTCTAAGCTCGATTCGAATCACACGAACAGAGCCCGCGGGCCCCACTCATGCTCAATCGCCGTACCTTCACCGCAGCCGCCGCGCTGGGCGCCGCTGCCATCGGCGCGCCACTGGTCCACGGCCAGGCCAAGCTCGAGAAGTCCAAGGTTTCCATCGCGGTCGGCGGCAAGGCGGCGTTCTACTACCTGCCGCTCACGATCTCCGAGCAGCTCGGCTACTTCAAGGCCGAAGGACTCGACGTCGAGATCTCCGATTTCTCGGGCGGTGCGCGCGCGCTGCAGGCTGTTGTGGGCGGCTCGGCCGACGTCTGTTCGGGGGCCTTCGAGCACACCATCAACCTGCAGGCCAAGAACCAGTTCTTCCAGGCCTTCGTGCTGCAGGGCCGCGCGCCGCAGATCGCCATCGGCGTGTCGACCAAGAACATGCCGGGCTACACCGGCATCGCGGAGCTCAAGGGCAAGAAGATCGGCGTCTCGGCGCCGGGCTCTTCCACCAACATGGTGGCCAACCTGGTGCTGTCGCGCGGTGGGCTCAAGGCCAGTGACGTGAGCTTCATCGGTGTCGGTGTCGCGGCCGGCGCACTTACTGCGTTGCGTTCCGGCCAGATCGATGCGATCAGCAACACCGATCCCGTGATGACCATGCTCGAGCAGAAGGGCGACGTGAAGATCATCAGCGATACGCGCACGCTCAAGGGCACGCAGGAGGTGTTCGGAGGCTTGATGCCGGCGGCCTGCCTGTATGCCTCGGCGGAATTCATCCAGAAGCATCCGAACACCTGCCAGGCGCTCACCAACGCGATCGTGCATGGCCTCAAGTGGCTGCAGACCGCCGGGCCGGGCGACATCATCAAGACCGTGCCCGAGACCTACCTGCTGGGCGACCGCGCGCTGTACCTGGCGTCCTTCGACAAGGTGCGCGAGGCGATCGCGATCGACGGGCTGGTGCCGGCCGAAGGCCCCAGGACAGCTCTCGCAGCCATCGCCAGTTTCGATCCCACGGTCAAGGCCGAGAAGATCGACCTGGCCAAGCTCTATACCAACGATTTTGCGCGGCGTGCCAAGGACCGGTTCAAAGCCTGACCGTGGCGTCCTGCAACCCGGCTTCGGCCGGGTTTTTTCTTCCAAGCCCATGGCCGACCACGCGCTCGAACTGATCGACATCCATTGCACCTTCCGCTCGAAGGACGACCGCAGCCAGCGCTACACGGCGGTTGCCGACACCACGCTGCGCATCGGCGAGGGCGAGTTCGTGTCGGTGGTCGGGCCCACGGGCTGCGGCAAGTCGACCCTGCTCAATGTCGGCGCCGGGCTGCTCGAGCCCTCGTCGGGCACGGTGCGGGTCTTCGGCCAGCCGCTCGCGGGCGTCAACGCGCGCGCCGGCTACATGTTCCAGAGCGAAGCCCTGATGCCATGGCGCAGCGCGCTCGACAACGTGATGGTGGGCCTCCAGTACCGCGGCCTGCCCGACGCGCAGGCGAGGGCGCAGGCCGAGGGCTGGCTCGCGCGTGTCGGCTTGAGCGGCTTCGGCGACCGCTATCCGCACCAGCTCTCGGGCGGCATGCGCAAGCGCACCGCGCTGGCCCAGGTGCTGGCGCTGGACCCCGACATCATCCTGATGGACGAACCGTTCAGCGCGCTCGACATCCAGACGCGGCAGCTGATGGAAAACGAGGTGCTGGAATTGTGGGCCGCAAAGAAGAAGGCGGTGCTGTTCATCACGCACGACCTCGATGAGGCGATCGCGATGAGCGATCGCGTGGTGGTGCTGTCGGCCGGACCCGCGACCCATCCGATCGGAGAATTCGCGATCGACCTGCCGCGTCCGCGCGATGTGGCGGAGGTCCGCACCCATCCGCGTTTCGTCGAGTTGCATACGCAGATCTGGAACGTGCTGCGCGACGAGGTGCTCAAGGGCTATGCGCAGCAATTGAAGAAGGCGGCCTGAACATGCGGCTGCGCCCTGACGAAAGCAATGCGCGCTTCTGGCAGCTGACCGTCCTGGTCTTGCTGCTGGTCGGCTGGCACCTGGCCTCGCGCAACCCGCAGTTC
>NZ_JBFUCI010000564.1:0-3304 GCF_056405335.1 Variovorax sp. P1_H12_2 | reverse complement strand
CTTGAGGACGCCCGGAACCGAGCGGTTGTATTCGGGCGTGACGAACAGCAGGCCGTCCGCCGCGGCGACCTCGGTCTTCAGTCGCTTGACCGCAGGCGCCTGGTTGCCGTCTTCGTCCTGGTTGTACAGCGGCAGGTCGTCGATGCGTACATGCTCGAAGGTGAAATCCTCGGGCGCAAGATGCGCAATGGCGAGCGCGAGCTTGCGGTTCAGCGAATCCTTGCGCAGGCTGCCGATGACGACGGCAATTTTTTTCTGGCTCATGAAGACTCCTTGAGAACGGGTTGAGGGAATGGGACGATAGCTCAGGGCCGGCGCCGCTGCGGCGCGTTCTGCAGGCTGGCCTGCGACACGCTGGCCCCGGGCGGCACGTCATCGGTGATCCAGACGTTGCCGCCGATGGTCGCGCCCTTGCCCAGCGTGACGCGGCCGAGGATGGTCGCGCCGGCATAGATCACGACGTCGTCTTCCACCACCGGATGGCGCGGCAGTCCCTTCTGCAGATGGCCTTCGACGTCGGTCGGGAAGCGCTTGGCGCCGAGCGTGACGGCCTGGTAGATGCGCACCCGCTTGCCGATCACGGCGGTCTCGCCGATCACGACGCCCGTCCCGTGGTCGATGAAGAAGCCGGCGTCGATGCTGGCGCCCGGATGGATGTCGATGCCGGTCTGGCTGTGCGCGAGTTCGGCCGCGATGCGCGCGAGCAGCGGCAGGCCCAGGCCATAGAGCTGGTGCGCGAGGCGGTGGTGGATCATCGCCAGCACGCCCGGGTAGCAGAGCAGCACCTCGTCGACGCTGCGGGCCGCAGGATCGCCCTGGAAGGCGGCGAGCACGTCGCCGTCGAGCAGGCGCCGGATCGATGGCAGCGCCGCCGCGAACTTGCGCACCGCGTCGGTGGCTCGAGCGTCGATCTCGTCGCCACCGCCCGGCGCGTGGCGCGCCATGTAGCGCAGTTCGAGCCGCGCCTGGTTCAGCAGTGAATTGAGCGCCGCGTCGAGTGTGTAGCCGACGTAGAAATCCTCGCTCTCGTGGCGCAGTTCGGGCGGGCCGAGCCGCATCGGGAACAGCGCGCCCTTGAGCGACTCGACGATCCCGGCCAGCGCCTCGCGGGAGGGAAACTCGCGGCCGCCGGGCTCGCGCGAGCGCCGCTGCGCATCGCGCCACTCGTCGCGCGCATCGCGCAGCGCGCCGACGATCTCGCCGATATCGAACAAGGGCATGCAGACTCCTTCAATCGTGGGGGCATCGACGATGCATCATCGCGCAAGACCCCACGAACTGCGGGTCTTGGCCGCTCAGAACTGCTTTCTCAACTTGCTCCCGTCGACTTCCGCCAGCATGGTGAGCGGGATCTCGCGGCCCTTCACGATCTTCAAGTAGACGATCGACAGGCCGACGATCCAGATCACGCCACCGTACAGGGCGGGCCGGGAGGCCTCGTTGACACCGAGCAGGACGATGGTGAAGACCAGGAAGCCGATCGCGGCCGCCGGCGCGACCGGCCACCAGGGCACCGGAAACCGCAGCGCCCCAGCCACTTCCCGCGGCATCTTCCGCCGCATGCACCAGTGCGACAGCAGGATCATCAGCCAGACCCAGACCGTGGCGAACGTCGCCATGGCCGCCACGATGAAGAACAGGCCTTCCGGGTAGATCATGTGCAGCACCACGCCGGTCAGCATGGCGGCGAGCATCACGATCACCGGAATCACAGGCACGCCGGCCCGCGACACCGTGCCGAGCGCGTCGGGCGCATGCTTGTGCCTGGCGAGGCCATACATCATGCGCGCGGCCCCGAACAGGTCGCTGTTGATCGCGGAGACCGCGGCGGTGATCACGACCACGTTCAGGATATGGGCGGCCGACGTGATCCCGATGCTGCCGAAGATCTGAACCAGCGGACTGCTGGCGCCGGTGATCTCGTTCCATGGATAGATCGACATCAGCACGAACATCGTGCCCACGTAGAAGACCAGGATCCGCGCGGGCACGCTATTGATCGCCCGCGGCAGGCTTCTTTCGGGATCCTGCGCCTCGGCGGCAGTCAGGCCGATGATCTCGATGCCGCCGAAGGCGAACATCACGACCGCGAACGCCGACACGAATCCGAGCACGCCATTGGGAAACCAGCCGCCATGCGACCAGAGGTTGGCGATGCCCGAGGCCGCGTTCCGCACCACGGTGCCGTCGGAATGGGTCGACGTGTAGCCGAAGAAGATGATCCAGGCGCCGCCGGCGATCATCGCGCAGATCGCGACCACCTTGATCAGCGACAGCCAGAACTCCATCTCGCCGAACATCCTGACCGCGCACAGGTTCAGTTCGGCAATGATCAGCGTGATGCCGAGCGACCAAATCCAGGGCGGCACATCGGGGAACCAGAGCCCCATGTAGATCGAGAAGGCGATCACATCCGCGATGCAGACCAGGACCATCTCGATGATGTAGGTCCAGCCGGTGAGGAAGCCCGCCAGCGGGCTCAGGTAGTGGCTGGCATAGCCGCCGAAGGAACCGGGAAGCGGCTGGTGGAGGATCATTTCCCCCAAGGCCCGCATCACGATGAAGACTGCGGCACCGGCCAGCAAATAGGCGAAGATCACCGACGGGCCAGCCAGCTGTATGGCCTTGGCCGAGCCATAGAAAAGCCCGGTGCCGATCGCAGAACCCAATGCGATGAAGAGAATGTGGCGGCGATTGAGTCCCTGCTTCAGTTCCTGGTCTTGTGTGTTGCTCATTCTTGTTTCTCCCTCGTGATTTGGCTGTGGTGCGGATCAGGCAAGGACCATAGGTTCGCTTTCGATCGGAAGGTGAAAGGTGCGGCCGGCGACAAGGCGCGGCTGCGCGCGCGACGGTGCCCCGGGTACCGGGAACGGACACGTGGGAGGCGAAGCCGCTCGCGCGCTGGGCCGGCGACAGCTCAGCTGCCGGCTTCGGCGGCGGTGGATGGCGTGGAAACGGTCAGCGCGCTACAGCGGCGGCAGAACGGGTGATCGGCGCAACGAGGCCGGATCGCACGAAAGCGCACGAAAGCGCGCGGATGGGGCCGGCGTGCGTTGCGTCGTGACCGACGACAAGCGCTCGTGCATTCGGTGGCATTCGCCACGCGTTGTCTGGTGCATTGCTTCCACTCCCTGGATGAGTCTCCACGCCTGTGCCCAGATCGATTCGCCGAGCTTCAGACGCGATTCGAGCACCCGCGGGTGCTCGAATGAATGCAGATGGTAGATGCTCAAGCCCGCGAAAGCAATCGGCGACGCTTTCGAGGACTTGAGCGGGCTCACAGCTTCGCGATCGACACCTCCGT
>NZ_JBFUCI010000563.1:0-3317 GCF_056405335.1 Variovorax sp. P1_H12_2 | reverse complement strand
GTTCGGCACTGCGGCCAGGAAACTCAAGGCGTGGAATTTCAAGGAGCGGGCATGAATCCGAAGAGGCTTTCCAGTTGGAACGACGGTCCGTCGCGCACTGCGATCGTGGACTTCGTCGAAAGGATTACCCGGTCGGGCAGTTCCGATTTCGTGCCGCCGTCCGATCGGATCGCGACCTTCGACAACGACGGCACCCTTTGGTGCGAGCGCCCCCTCCAGGTCCAGTTCTTCTTTGCGCGGGCACGCCTAGAACAGTTGGCGCAAGCGGATCCATCGTTTCGAACACGCGATCCGTTCAAGACCTTCCTCGAGCACGACATGACCAAGATCCCGGCCCTCGAGAAAGAGGACCTGCTGCACCTTGCAGCAACCGTGCACTCGGGCACGACGGTGGACGAGTTTGGTCAACTCGCCCGGCAGTGGCTCGCTTCTGCCAGGAATCCGACGCTCGGGCRCCCCTTCACCGAGTTGACATACAAGCCACAGATTGAACTGCTGCACTTCCTGCGCGAAAACGGGTTCAAGACCTTTGTCGTCTCCGGCGGTGGCATCGACCTCATGCGCGCGTGCAGCGAAAGGCTCTACGGGGTGGCGCGAGATGAAGTGATCGGCAGCAGCATGAAGACGCGGTTCGAGATGCGCGACGGACGGGGCGAACTGGTCAAGCTGGCCGAAATCGAAAGCTTCAGCGACCGTGAGGTCAAGGTGAACAGCATTTCCCGCCATATAGGTCGTCGTCCGATCCTCGCCTTCGGGAATTCCGACGGTGATCTCGCGATGCTGAGGTACACGCAAACAGGCGAGGGGCCGCGCCTGGCGCTGCTGTTGCACCATGACGACCCGGAAAGAGAATTCGCCTACGACCGCGACTTCCCCCTCAGCCCGCTGGCGGAAGCACTCGATCACGCGGACGAGTACGGCCTCCAGGTGGTCAGCATGAAGCGCGACTGGGCGCAGGTCTTTTCGGGTTGAAGATCAAGCTTTGGTCCGCAACCCCGGGAAGAGCTTGAACGCATCGTCGCGAATCATTTCAATGGCCTCTGCGCCCGTCAGCTGGGCATCCGGCGAGATAGTCGGCACCGTTGCGCCCAACATTTTCTCCAACGCCAAGATGCTATGCACCAGTGCCTTGCCGAGCGGCGACAGTGGCAGATCCGGAGGAAGCAGGGCGACGTCGAACTTCGGAACCGGCCGGGGGGCGACGTCAGGCCATTGATCCGGTGTCCTCGGCTTGCCGAGCGAAAGAACAGGGGCGAGGTCCGGCGCCGAGGCGTCGCGTGCGGTGAGAGGGCGCCCGAGCGACCACCGCTTGCGCAGGGTCTGGATCACGGAGGTGTGGCGATATTCATCGTTGACCACGGTGCGCTCGGGAACCCATGCCGAGATTCCGATGGCGGGCACCCGCGCGCCAGATCGATTGAACGTGAACCCCATCTGGCCGGCCGGTGCCGAGCGGTTCGGCGGCACGGCGGACGGAGGCGGTACATGGTCGTAGGTGCCGCCCGATTCGTCGAAGGCGACCAGCAGGAACGTGTTGAGGTAGTTCGATCCGCTCGACGATGTCGACGAGCGGACCGCGTCGTAGACCGTTGCCAGCAGCGCGTCGCCACCCAGCAGAGAGGACGGCGGATCGTACGGCAGGCCGTGCATCAGCGCCGAGATCGGCGGGTGCATGTCATTGTGGCCATGCCACAGGTTCGGTTCGATGAACGAGTAGGTCGGCAGGCGGCCTCTTCTGGCGTCCTCGAGGAAATCGGCCACCGTCGAGAAGTTGGTCGCGAAGCGGTTGCGCAATCGCGAGGCGTGAATGATCCCCGTGAAGGAGGCTGGGCTTGGCGCATCGCAGTAGACGCGCCATGTCAGTCTCTTGGCCTCCAGGCGTTCGAAGAGCGTCTCTGCCTTGTTGTGAACGGGAAAGGAGTCGGGAGGGGACATGTTGACGACGTATCCCGAAGCCGTACCCGCATGGAAGAACGAGCGATTGGTGAAAGTCTGCGACGGCACCTCGCAGAACCAGTGGTCGAAGACGGCGAAGCCACGAGCCAGCGCCGACATCACCGGCATCTGCTCCGGCGCGTACCCCGTCATGATCTGCGCGTACTCGTCGTAGGTGGGCTGCCGCTTCATCTCGGCCGTGAAGGCGCTGATGTAGTCCATCACGAATCCATCCATCGTGGGCTGCCGGCGCGGATCGCTCGGCGCGTTGTACGGAGCCACCATGCGCGCCAGCGGCATGAACCGGTTCTTCGGGTCCAGGGTTCCGTACAGATCCGTGTTGATATGCGGGTACTCCTCGCCCGGATCCGGCTGCGGCGTGTTCATCGTGGACGACATGACGTAGGGCACGAACTTGCGCTCGGCTCCATGCTCGGCCCATTCCGGGATGGGGTTCTTGAGATCCTTGCCGATCACCCCGTCGAAGGACTTGACGTCGCCCGGTGCGTAGAGGCGACCCAGCAGATTGTCGAATGAGCGGTTCTCGAACATGAGAACGACCACGTGGTCGAGCGCCTTGCGCCGGTCGCTGCTGGACCCTTGAGCCCGAGTGATCTCGGGGAAGGCAACGGTGGCAGCTGCCGCACCGACGATCTCGATCACCTTGCGCCGTGTTGTCATGGCTCACCTCGCTGGCCTGAATTTCGACCGAAACCGCGCGCTCCGAGGCGATCTTTTGGGTCGCAGAGCTGAAGACTAGCTTCGTTGCGCCGTTTGACAATCCCAGCGCCCACGTAGTCCACGTACGTGGACCTGTGTCGATCTCGGCGTGCGTGTCAACTCAGGGGTTCATCTCATACGCGCCCGCCAGGCTGCGCGCCTGCCCCCAGACCGTCTCGAAGCGGGCGCGATCCGCTGCAGGGCGGCGGATGCATCTCTGCGCGGCGGACTGCTGCGCGTCCGTTGCCGATGGCTTGTTGAACAGCATGAGGGCGGAGCCTGAGAAGTCGCGCACAAGCACATCGAAGATCTGATCCACAAGCGCCGTCTCGGTGCCTGCGATCGCGGCCTGCTGGAGGATCAGTTCGGCATACGGCACCAGCGTGAACATCTCCCCAATCGCGAGCATGAAGTCCAGATCCTTCTGCTGCGAGGGTGACGGCGCAGCGCCGCCGAACATGGATCGCAGCGCATCGATCTGTTCGGTGAACACGGCGACGTTCGGCACGTGAGCGAAGCTGGCAAAGACCGGCCGCCAGTCATGAAAACGCACCTTTTGCAAGCCCTTGGTCGGCCCCTGGCGAAACAGGAACTCATCGTCCACGGCATCCCTGCGCGTCGGCACCTCGTTGAGCGCCGGGCTGGCATTGCCCGGGTTGAGC
>NZ_JBFUCI010000562.1:0-3354 GCF_056405335.1 Variovorax sp. P1_H12_2 | reverse complement strand
ACCTGATATTGACCAGCAAGCCCGGGCAATTCCGCACCGAACTCGTCGAGGGCCTGCGGCGCGTCGAGTCCGCCGACTACTTCTTCTTCGGCCGCTGCAAGGCGCGCTTCGTGATCGCGGAAGTCGTGTCGGACTGCCGCGTCACGGTGATCGACGAGACGCCGCCCGAGGTCGTCAACCACGTGCCGATCAAGTTCTTCGAGAAGTTCGAAACCGTCGAACTGGCGCGCGCCGCGCTGCGGCACCTGGTGCACGAAGGCGATGCCGACGTGGTGCTGGTGCCCAGTTGACTCCCATGCCGCCGCCCGCGGCGGCCCTTCCCCCTTCCATGATCCAGATCACCTTTCTCAGCAACAACGCCAAGGTCGTTTCCGCGCCCGAAGGCGGCAACCTGCTGCGCATTTCGCTGCGCGAACAGGGCGGCATCCCCTTCAAGTGCGGCGGCGGCCTCTGCGGCACCTGCAAGTGCCGCATCGAGAACGGCGTCGAGCACACCGACGCCATCAAGGCCAAGGAAAGGAGGCACCTGTCCGAGGACGAGGTGAAGCAGGGCTGGCGCATGGCCTGCCAGACCTTCGTCAACGGCGACATCGCCGTGTCCTGGCAACCGCGCGACATCAAGAGATGATCGCTTCACTGCTGCCCGAGGGCATGAGCCTGGGCCACTACGCCGGCATGGCCGCGATGGTGCTGGTGGGCGCCTGCCTGCAAGGCATCGGCGGCGTCGGCTTCGCGATGTTCTCGGCGCCCATCGCCGCCCTGTTCTATCCCGAACTCGCGCCGGGCCCGCTGCTCGCGCTCGGCGGGCCGCTGGCCCTGATGTCGGCGCTGCGCGAGTTCGACCAGGTCGACTGGGCCGCTGCGGGCGTGGCGCTGATCGGCCGCGTGGTCGGCACGCTGGGCGCCGCGGTGTGCCTGCTGCTCTTGCCTGCCGAGCTGCTGACCGTGATGTTCGCGCTCTTCATCCTGGCGGGTGTCGTGCTGAGCCTGAGCGGCCGCCGCATCGACGCCTCGCGCGGCAACATGGTCGGTGCCGGCATCGCCTCGGGGCTGATGGGCACCATCACGTCCGCGGGCGCACCGCCATTCGCCCTGGTCATGCAGTACCTGCCGCCGCCGCGGCTGCGCGCCACGCTGGGCTGCGTGTTCTTCGTCGGCGCCGCCTTCTCGCTGGTGATGCTGGCGAGCGTCGGCCGCTTCGGCCGGCACGAGCTGTGGCTCAGTGCCTGGCTGCTGCCCTTGATGGTGGCGGGCTTTGCACTCTCGGGCCCGCTCCATCGCCGCGTGTCGCGCGGCGCGGTGCGCGGCCTGCTGCTGGCACTGTCCGCCTTCGGCGCCATCGCCTTGCTGGTGCGCGAAGTCATCGCTTTCTGACATTTCGCTGGAGTCGCCTTGCAACACATCACCGATTCGATGGTCGACGCGCTGGTCTCGCCGGCCGATGCGCAACAGGTGTTGCGCGACGCCTTCCTGCGTTTCGGTGAGGGCACGGCCGCGATGCAGGAGCGCATCCGCACCGAGGCCGGCGGCGTCAAGCTCTCGACGCTGGGTGCAGTCATCCCTGGGCAAGGCGTTGCAGGCGCCAAGGTCTACACCACGATCAAGGGACAGTTCTCCTTCGTGATCCTGCTGTTCTCGACCGAGGACGGCCGGCCGCTGGCGTCCTTCGACGCCGGTGCCATCACGCGGCTGCGCACCGCCGCCTGCTCGGTGATCGCCGCCCGCCATCTGGCACGCCCCGACGCACGAAACCTGGCGCTGTTCGGAGCGGGTGCGCAGGGCCAGGCCCACGCGGTACAGATGGCGGCCGCTTTCGGCCTCGAGAGCATCCGCGTCTGCACGCCACGCCCTGCCGCGGGGCTGGCGGAAAGCCTCACCGAGAAGTGCGGCGGCGTGCCGGTGCGACAGTGCGATGCCGACGAAGCGCTCGACGGCGCCGACATCGTCGTCACGGCATCGCGCGCCGCCACACCGCTTTTCCCGGGAGAGCGCCTGCCCACGGGCTGCTTCGTTGCCGCTGTTGGCTCGAGCCTGCCGCACACCCGCGAGCTCGACGACGTCGCGCTGTCGCGCGCGGCGCTGGTGGCGGTCGAATGGCGGCGGCAGTCGCTGCGCGAGGCCGGCGAACTGGTGCAGGCCGCGGAAGGCGTGCTGCCCGATGAAAAGATCGTCGAGCTCGCGCAACTCGTGAGCGGCCGCGTGCCCGGACGCCGCAGCCCGGAGGAGATCACGGTCTACAAGTCGGTCGGGGTCGGCCTCGAGGATGTGGCGCTGGCCGGCCTGGCCTGGCGCCGGCTCGCGGGCGGCTGAGCCGGCAGCGTCTCAGTCGGGCGTCTTCGACGCCGAGGGCGCCGTCGGCGCAAGCGTCCCCGGGAGTTCGGCCGCGCTGTAGACATGGCGCGCCGCGAGCAGCGCCGCCAGCTCGGCATCGCCGGCCACCACGGCACGCAGGATGGCGGCGTGCTCCTGCCAGTTGGCGTGCATGCGTTCGCGGTTGTTCACGGTGAAGAAGAGCGCGGTGCGCTCGCGCAGCGAACGCATGATCTCCTGCAGCACCGAATTGGCGGCGACGTTGCCCAGCGCCTCGTGAAAATCGAGGTTCAGGGCCGAGATGCGCGCCAGATCGTCATCGCTGGTGAGCTGCGAGCCTTCGGCCAGGATGCGTTCGAGCTTGGCGATCTGCGCCGGATCGTGGCGCCGCGCCGCCAGCTTGGCGTTGAGTGCCTCGAGCGTCGCGCGCACCTCGACCATCTCGTGGATCTGCTCTTTCGTGAAGGTGGTGACCGTCGCGCCGCGCCTGGGCTCGATGGCGACGATGCCTTCGGCCGCCAGGGCGCGCAGCGCCTCCCGGACCGGCATGCGCGAGACGCCGAGCTCCTCGGAAAGGCGGCCCTCGACCAGGCGCTCGCCCGGCGCCAGCTCCCCGCTCAGGATCCGCTCGCGCAGCGCCGTCAGGACAAGCTTGGTCAGCGGCGCATGGCGCTCGCCCAATTTGCCATCGATGTTCAGTGCTTCCATTGCTCGGCGCTACGCGGTATACGAAATCCACATTGTGCCCGCTCGAGCGACTTCAGCGTCACGCCCCCCGGAGACCCCATCGAGCTCGAGACGCGAGACCGGCCGACCGGCCTGGTGCAGAACACGATCCATACAAGGTCGGAAGGTGCCCCAAGCCCGCACGATGCGGGGCTTTGCATTTTTCGCTATTCAAACGGCGGTGTCTCACCCTCAAGCCGCCAGGTCTTCAACACCGGCACGAGCGCTGCCGAGGCGATGGTGACCATGTGCGCGGTCACGCGACCCCCCTTGAACGCGACAACGAGTTCCGGACGCCCCTCGCGCAGCATCTGAGCG
>NZ_JBFUCI010000561.1:0-3377 GCF_056405335.1 Variovorax sp. P1_H12_2 | reverse complement strand
GTCCAAGGATCTCAAGATCCGCGAGAGGCTGCGCCTGCGTCTGCCGGCCGTGCTGGCAGAGGAATTTCCCGAGGCCCGGGGCCGCGTCAAGCTGCTGCCCAACGGCCCGCCGGTGCCGTACCCGGTGCAGTTCCGCGTCGTCGGCGCCGACCCCGCGCAGCTGCGGGTGCACGCCGACGAGGTCAAGGCGCTGATGCGCGAGAACGCCCACATGCGCGGCGTCAACGACAACTGGAACGAATCGGTCAAGGTGATCCGGCTCGAGGTCGACCAGGACAAGGCGCGGGCGCTGGGCGTCACCAGCCAGGCCATCGCCCAGGCCTCGCGCACCATGTTCAGCGGCACCACGGTCGGCCAGTTCCGCGAGAACGACCTCTTGATCGACATCGTGCTGCGCCAGTCGCCGGACGAGCGCGAGGCGATCTCGGACATCGGCAACGCCTACCTGCCCACCAGTTCGGGCCGCTCGATCCCGCTGACCCAGATCGCCAGGCCGGTGTTCACCTGGGAGCCGGGCGTGATGTGGCGCTGGAACCGCGACTACGCGATCACGGTGCAGGGCGACATCGTCGAAGGCCTGCAAGGTGCGACCGTCACCAGCGAACTGCTGCCGAAGCTGCGCGAACTCGAGGCCAGGTGGCTTGCGGCCGGGCAGGGCGGCTACCGCATCGAGGTGGCGGGTGCGGTGGAAGAAAGCAGCAAGGGTTCGGCCTCGATCGTGGCCGGCGTGCCGATCATGCTGTTCCTGGTGTTCACGCTGCTGATGCTCCAGCTCCACAGCTTCAGCCGCTCGCTGCTGGTCTTCATCACGGGGCCGCTCGGCATCGTCGGCGTGGCCGGCGCGCTGCTGGTCTCGAACCGGCCCTTCGGATTCGTCGCGCTGCTGGGCGTGATCGCGCTGATGGGCATGATCCAGCGCAACGCGGTGATCCTGATCGACCAGATCGAGAGCGACCGCGCCGCCGGCGTGCCGGCCTGGGACGCGATCGTCGAATCGGCGGTGCGGCGCCTGCGGCCCATCGTGCTGACCGCGGCGGCCGCGGTGCTGGCGATGATCCCGCTGTCGCGCAGCGTCTTCTGGGGCCCGATGGCGGTGGCGATCATGGGCGGCCTGATCGTCGCCACGGTGCTGACCCTGCTGGCGCTGCCGGCGATGTACGCGGCCTGCTTCGGCGTCAAGCGCGAGACGGGCGAGGCGCCAGGAACGGTTCCGGTTAGCGTTTAAAATACGCGGTTGACCGATTTCAGGCGGATGGAGCGAAGGCCCCATCCGCCGCAATTTACCGAAGGCAGGGCGCGAAGCGCGCCAGGCCATCCTCGGCAAGCACCTGAAAAACTGATAACTGGAACTGCGCGGGTGGCGAAATTGGTAGACGCACCAGGTTTAGGTCCTGACGTTCGCAAGAACGTGCCGGTTCGAGTCCGGCCCCGCGCACCAGCAAAAAAGACCCCTCAAAAGGAAGACTGAAATGACCGTGAACGTTGAAACCCTCGAGAAGCTCGAACGCAAGATCACGCTGACCTTGCCGGTCGGCACCATCCAGTCCGAGGTCGATTCGCGCCTCAAGAAGCTGGCCCGCACCGTGAAGATGGACGGTTTCCGTCCCGGCAAGGTGCCGATGAACGTGGTCGCCCAGCGCTACGGCTACTCGGTCCACTACGAGGTCATGAACGACAAGGTCGGCGAGGCCTTCTCGCAGGCCGCCAACGAGGCCAAGCTGCGGGTGGCCGGCCAGCCGCGCATCACCGAGAAGGAAGAGTCGCCCGAAGGCCAGCTGGCTTTCGACGCGGTCTTCGAGGTGTTCCCGGACGTCAAGATCAACGACCTGTCGGGCGCCGAAGTCGAGAAGATCGACGCCGAAGTCGGTGACGACGCCATCGACAAGACCCTCGATATCCTGCGCAAGCAGCGCCGCACCTTCGCCCAGCGCGCGCAAGACGCCGCGGTGGCCGACGGCGACCGCGTCACGGTCGACTTCGAGGGCAAGATCGACGGCGAGACCTTCCAGGGCGGCAAAGCAGAGGACTTCCAGTTCATCGTCGGCGAAGGCCAGATGCTCAAGGAGTTCGAGGACGCCGTGCGCGGCCTGAAGTCCGGCGACAGCCGCACCTTCCCGCTGTCGTTCCCGGCCGACTACCACGGCAAGGACGTGGCCGGCAAGCAGGCCGACTTCATGGTCACCGTGAAGAAGATCGAGGCTTCGCACCTGCCCGAAATCAACGAACAGCTGGCCAAGTCGCTCGGCATCGCCGACGCCACGGTCGAGGGCCTGCGCGCCGACATCAAGCGCAACCTCGAGCGCGAGGTCAAGTTCCGCCTGCTGGCGCGCAACAAGAACGCCGTGATGGACGCCCTGATCGCCAACGCCGAACTCGACCTGCCGAAGTCCAGCGTCCAGGCCGAAGTCGACCGCATGATCGAAGGTGCCCGCGCCGAGCTCAAGCAGCGCGGCATCAAGGACGCCGACAAGGCGCCGATCCCCGACGACGTGTTCCGTCCCCAGGCCGAGCGCCGCGTGCGCCTGGGCCTGGTGGTGGCCGAGCTGGTGCGCGCCAACAACCTGCAAGCCAAGCCGGAGCAGATCAAGGCCCACATCGACGAACTCGCCGCCAGCTACGAAAAGCCGGCCGACGTGGTGCGCTGGTATTTCAGCGACAACCGCCGCCTGGCGGAGGTCGAGGCGGTGGTGATCGAGAACAATGTCACGGATTTCGTGCTCGGCAAGGCCAAGGTCAATGCCAAGTCGGTGTCCTTCGACGAACTGATGGCCCAGCAGGGCTGATCCCTCCGGGCTCCGCGGCCATGGGGCTTGTGCTTTGTGGCACGAGCCCCATTTCGTCTGGGTACGGTACAAAACCCCTCTGGAGAGCAAACATGAGCGCACAGGACATTCAAGGCCTCGGCATGGTTCCGATGGTCATCGAGCAATCGGGCCGCGGCGAGCGTTCCTACGACATCTATTCGCGCCTGCTCAAGGAGCGCGTGATCTTCCTGGTCGGCGAAGTCAACGACCAGACCGCCAACCTGGTGGTGGCGCAGCTGCTGTTCCTCGAGAGCGAGAATCCCGACAAGGACATTTCGTTCTACATCAATTCCCCGGGCGGCAGCGTCAGMGCCGGCATGGCGATCTACGACACCATGCAGTTCATCAAGCCCGACGTGTCGACCCTGTGCATCGGCTTCGCGGCCAGCATGGGCGCCTTCCTGCTGGCGGCCGGCGAGAAGGGCAAGCGTTTCTCGCTGCCCAACTCGAAGATCATGATCCACCAGGTGCTCGGCGGCGCCCGCGGCCAGGCCACGGACATCGAGATCCACGCCCGCGACATCCTCAAGACGCGCGAGCAGATGAACCGCATCCTGGCCGAGCGCACCGGCC
>NZ_JBFUCI010000560.1:0-3390 GCF_056405335.1 Variovorax sp. P1_H12_2 | reverse complement strand
GGTGCGGTCGGCGGCGTCTGCGGGCAGATCCTTGTGCTCCTTCAGCTTGTCGTTGAACTCGACGATGTGATTGCCGGCCGCGCGGCCGAACACCAGCAGGTCGAGCAGCGAGTTGGTGCCCAGGCGGTTGGCGCCGTGCACGCTCACGCAGGAGCATTCGCCCACCGCATAGAGGCCGTTGACCACGGCGCTGTTGTCTTCGCCCTTCTGGATCACGACCTGGCCGTTGATGTTGGTCGGAATGCCGCCCATCTGGTAGTGGATGGTCGGCACCACCGGGATCGGTTCCTTGGTGATGTCGACGTTGGCGAAGTTGACGCCGATCTCGTACACCGAGGGCAGCCGCTTGTGGATGGTCTCGGCACCGAGGTGGTCGAGCTTCAGCAGCACGTAGTCCTTGTTCGGGCCGCAGCCGCGGCCTTCCTTGATTTCCTGGTCCATCGAGCGCGAGACGAAGTCGCGCGGCGCGAGGTCCTTCAGGGTCGGCGCGTAGCGCTCCATGAAGCGCTCGCCGTTGCTGTTGAGCAGGATCGCGCCTTCGCCGCGGCAGCCTTCGGTCAGCAGCACGCCGGCGCCGGCCACGCCGGTCGGGTGGAACTGCCAGAACTCCATGTCCTGCAGCGGGATGCCCGAGCGCGCGGCCATGCCGAGGCCGTCGCCGGTGTTGATGAAGGCGTTGGTCGAGGCCGCGAAGATGCGGCCTGCGCCGCCGGTCGCCAGCAGCACGGTCTTGGCCTGCAGGATGTGCAGGTCGCCGGTTTCCATCTCGAGCGCGGTCACGCCGACCACGTCGCCTTCGGCGTCGCGGATCAGGTCGAGCGCCATCCATTCGACGAAGAACTGGGTGCGGGCCTCGACGTTCTTCTGGTAGAGCGTGTGCAGCATCGCGTGGCCGGTGCGGTCGGCCGCGGCGCAGGCGCGCTGCACCGGCTTCTCGCCGTAGTTGGCGGTGTGGCCGCCGAACGGACGCTGGTAGATCGTGCCGTCCGGGTTGCGGTCGAAGGGCATGCCGAAGTGCTCGAGCTCATACACCACCTTGGGTGCCTCGCGGCACATGAACTCGATCGCATCCTGGTCGCCGAGCCAGTCGGAGCCCTTGATCGTGTCGTAGAAGTGGTAGTGCCAGTTGTCCTCGCTCATGTTGCCGAGCGAGGCGCCGACGCCGCCTTGGGCCGCGACGGTGTGCGAGCGGGTCGGGAACACCTTCGAAAGCACGGCGACGTTGAGGCCGGCGCGTGCCAGTTGCAGGGATGCGCGCATGCCGGAGCCGCCGGCGCCGATGATGACGACGTCGAACTTGCGCTTGGTGATTTGATCTTTGGTGTAAGTCATTGGGTTAGAGCCTCCAGAGCACTTGAATGGCCCAACCCGCGCAACCGACAAGCCAGACGATCGTGAAAACTTGCAACAGCAGCCGGATGCCGACCGGCTGGACGTAGTCCATCCAGACGTCGCGCATGCCGACCCAGACGTGATAGAGCAGCGAGGCGATCACCACGAAGGTGAGCACCTTCATCCATTGGGCGGCGAAGATGCCGGCCCAGAGGTCGTAGCCGATCGGGCCGCGCTTGAAGATCACCTGCGCCAGCAGGATCACGGTGAAGAGCGCCATCAGGGCGCCGGTGATGCGCTGGCTCAGCCAGTCGCGCAAGCCGTAGTGCGCACCGACGACGATGCGCTTGGAGCCGTAGTTCACGGACATTGTCAGTTTCCTATTCAGTTGGGGTCAGAGCTGAAGATCCGACCCGCAAGAAATCAATAAAGGCCGAACAGCTTGGCGCCGAGGACGACGGTCAGCAGGACGCTCAGGAACAGCGTGGCGAGTGCCGTGCTGTTGCCGCTCTTCTTTTCGACCGCGGCGTGGCTCACGTCCATCCACAGATGGCGCAGGCCGGCGATGAAGTGGTGCAAGTAGGCCCAGATGAGCGCCAGCGCGACCAGCTTGAGGAACCAGCCCGGAAGGAATCCGACCCCGATGTTGAAGGCGGCCGAGAAGCGCGCGAAGGAAATCTCGGAAGACACCGAGGTGTCGAACATCCAGATGATGAAGGGCAGCAGCAGGAACATCAGCACGCCGCTGACGCGGTGCAGGATCGAGACGATGCCCGCCGGCGGCAGCCGATAGGTCGTCAGATCGGAGAGCGGATTGATGTTGCGGAACTCGCGCCGCGGCGGTCGGGGAGGGTTGGCCAGCTCTGTCATGGGGGGCTTTCGGTATTTTTTAGAGGGCGGCTTGTTCTGAAGCAAGAAAATGCAAACAACTCAAAATTCTATTGCAATGCACCATCGTGCCGTTCGGGGAGGATAGGTCATCGCACCGGGGCACTCGGATGCTTGAGCTCCCGCAATGGTTTGGGTGGGCCTGTTCACCCCAGCTGGTTGCGATAGTGGTGCGTGTCCGTGCGGTAGAGGCCGCGGCGCAATTCCATGGGCGTGTCATGGTAGGTGAGAGCCAGGCGTTCGACGCTCAGCAGCGGCGTCGCCGTGCTGACGGCCAGCAGCTCGGCCTGCGCCGCGTCGGGCAGGACGGCGCGGATTTTTTCCTCGGCGCGCACCATGCGCACGCCGAATTCGKTCTCGAACAGCGCGTACATGGGGCCGCGCCACGCGGTGAGCCGTTCGGCCGTGAGTCCCTTGAACGGCGTTCCCGGCAGCCAGAGCTCCTCCAGGATGGTCGGCGTGCCGCGATAGGCCAGCACGCGGCGCACCTGCAGCACGGCGTCGCCGGTGCGCAGCGCCAATGCCCGGGCGACGTCGGCGCTGGCGCGCTGGCGCCGGCAATCGACGATCGTGCGCTGGGCGGGCCCGTCGCTGTCGACATCGCCGCTGTCCGGCACYAGCTTCAGGAATCGGTACTGCACGTGCTGCTCGGCGTGGGTGGCGACGAAAGTGCCCTTGCCCTGGCGACGCACCACGAGGTTTTCAGCCGCAAGTTCGTCGATGGCCTTGCGCACCGTGCCCTGGCTGACCCGAAAGCGTGCCGCGAGGTCGATTTCGCTCGGAATGGGTTCGCCCGGCTTCCATTCGCCGGCGTGCAGGCTCTGCAGGATCAGCGATTTGATCTGCTGGTAGAGCGGACTGAACGACGGCGTGGCGAGCTCGGCGACGGCGGTGGGAGAGGTGGTCATGGGTGCGTCGGCGCACCGCGGCGGGTGCTTTCCGGGCGACATCTTATATAAGACATAAGACAGGCGCCACCGAAACCGCAAATCGGCATAAAATCGAAGACGTCCGAAGCCTGGGCGCCATCGTCCGGCCCGACCTTGTGGCCGCACCTTGCGGTCACGCACCGTTTTCACTCATTTCCTGGAGTTATCCCATGAGCAAAAAGCCTGTTCGCGTTGCCGTCACCGGTGCCGCTGGCCAAATCGGTTACGCCCTGCTGTTCCG
>NZ_JBFUCI010000559.1:0-3397 GCF_056405335.1 Variovorax sp. P1_H12_2 | reverse complement strand
GTACCAGAGAAAGATCTGAACCAGGAGCGGGATGTTGCGGAACAGCTCGACCCAGGCATTGCCGAAGCGCACCAGCCAGGGGCTGTTGGGCAGCGTGCGGATCACGCCGACGAGAGACCCGAGCACCAGCGCCACGACCAGGGAGCACAAGGACACCGAGACGGTCCAGCCCCACGCCGACAGCAGCCACTGCCAGTAGGTGGGTATCTTCCCGCCCGGGTCCTCCAGGAAGACCTGCCAATCCCATTTTCCCATTTCAACTCCTCGATGATTGTTGGAGGCATCTCATAAAACAAACGCCCGCCGGAAGAGGCGGGCGTTCGTTCACGCGTCAGCCCACGCGTTTTTACTTCTTGGCGTAGTCTTCCATCGGCTTGTCGTTGGGGTTGGCCCACGCAGCCTTGGTGGCATCGGACAGCGGCAGGCCGACCTTGGTGTTGGTCGGCGGGATCGGCTGCATGAACCACTTGTCGTACAGCTTGGCGAGCGAGCCGTCGGCGATCTGGCGCTTGATGCTGTCGTCGACCGCCTTCTTGAAGGCCGGATCGTCCTTGCGCAGCATGCAGGCGATCGGCTCGACCGAGAGCGGCTCGCCGACGATCTTGAAGTCGGCCGGGGCCTTCGACTTGGCGATGTTGCCGGCCAGGATCTGGCCGTCCATCACGAAGGCATCGGCACGGCCCGACTCGAGCAGCAGGAAGCTGTCGGCGTGGTCCTTGCCCATGACTTCCTTGAAGTCGATGCCCTGGGCGCGCTCGTTCTTGCGCAGGGTCTGCACCGAGGTCGTGCCGGTGGTGGTGGCGACGCTCTTGCCGTTGAGGTCCTTGATCGAGTTGATGCCCGAGTTGGCCTTGACCGCGATGCGGACTTCCTCGACGTAGGTGGTCACCGCGAAGGAGACGTCCTTCTGGCGGGTCGCGTTGTTGGTGGTCGAGCCGCACTCGAGGTCGACGGTGCCGTTCTGCACCAGGGGAACGCGGTTCTGCGAGGTGACCAGCTGGCGCTTGATGTCGAGCTTGGGAAGGCCGAGCTGCTTCTGGATATCGGCCAGGACGCGTTCGGACATTTCGGTATGGAAGCCGACGTACTTGCCGTCGCCGATCGTGTAGGCCAGCGCGCCGGAGGAGTCACGCACGCCCATCGTGACGCTGCCGCTCGACTTGATCTTGGCCAGCGTGTCATTGGCCTGGGCGAAGGCGCCTCCTGCGGCGAGCGCCATGACGGCCAGAGCCAATACTTGCTTCTTCATATGGAAACTCCTGTGACTGAGAGATAACACGAAATTCTAGACGCCCGCATTCTGCGCCACACCGGGACCAACCCGGTGCACGACGCACCGCCGCAAGGCGCACCGGGTGTTCGGCAGCGCCAGCGCTCCCAACGGAACTCTCAAAGCAGCCTTTGTGCCCGGAAAAAACGTGGGGCAGACTTTAGAGGGGACGGAGGTCGGCGCCCAATGCCGATTGCGGCGCTCGCCATGTCGCCGCCTCATAGTTTGTGCGCCGCACAAGAACAGACTGTCAGGCCGCAGGCTGGGTCTGCAGGAGGTAGGCCCACAACGCATCGGCCGCGCCCTTGAGCCGCGGTGCCGCGCCGTCGCCGCGGCCTGTCCGACCGGTGGTCTTGGCCGACGCCGACGCGCCGGGCCGCTCGCGGTAGGCGCGGATCTCCATCGTGGCCTCGAGCCGGTCGATCTCGGGCGGCAGCGCGCTCACCAGCGTGCGGGCGCGGACCTCCTTGCGCACCGCGCTCTGCGGCAGGAAGGCGATGCCGTGGCCTTCGAGCGCCATCGCCTTGAGGCCCTCGGCCATGTCGGTTTCGTAGACCCGATCGAGATGGATCGCGGTGCCGGATTCCTTCAGCAGCTGGTCCACCACGCGCCCCAGGTAGGCGCCGGGTGCATAGCCCAGATAGGGAAGCGGCTGGCCGGGCCGGCCGGGCAGGCAGTAGCGCGGGGCGCCCTCGGCATCGGGCCTGACCCAGGGAGCGACCACCTCCTCCCCGAGGCTCACCATCTCATAGCGGTTGGCGTCCAGCGGCAGCGGCTGCGAGGGGTGGTGGTAGGCGATCAGCAGGTCGCAGCTGCCCTCGACCAGGCGCAGCACGGCGTCGTGCACGTTGAGCGCGATGAGCCGGCTCTTGATCGGCCCGAAGTGCTCGCGCAGCCCCGTCACCCAGGAGGGAAAGAAGGTGAAGGCCAGTGTGTGCGGCACGGCGATCTCGATCACGTCCTGCCCGGCCGCGGAATGGCCGCGCAGCATGGCGCGCGTGCTCTGCAGCGACTGGAGCATCTCGATGGCCTGGCTGTAGAGCGTCTGGCCCGCGGGCGTGAGGCGGGTGGGGTAGGAACTGCGATCCACCAGGTCGGTGCCGGCCCAGCCTTCGAGCGCCTGGATGCGGCGCGAGAACGCCGGCTGTGTCACATGTCTCAGTTGGGCCGAGCGGCTGAAGCTGCGCGTTTCCGCCAGGCTGATGAAGTCTTCGAGCCACTTTGTTTCCATACGCGGCGATTATGCGAGCGCCGCGCCATACTGGAACCCGCGTCTGCCCCTCTCCTTTCTTCCCTCGCCCGCCATGCCATCCGCCGACCTGCTCGCACTCAGCGCCACCGAACTTTCGCGCCGCATCGCGGCCCGCAGCGTGTCCTGCCACGCGCTGATGCAGGCCGCGCTGGCCCGCATCGAAGCGCTCAACCCGCGCTTCAACGCCATCGTGTCGCTGCGCGAGCCGCAGCAGCTGCTGGCCGAAGCCGGCGAGCGCGATGCCGAACTGGCGCGCGGCGTGCGACGCGGCTGGATGCATGGCTTTCCGCTCGCGGTGAAGGACCTGAGCCACGCCGCCGGCCTGCCGACCTCGATGGGCTCGCCCCTTTCGCCGCGCTCTCCGGCGCGTGCCGACAGCCTCCACGTGGCGCGCATGCGCGCGGCCGGCGCCATCGTGATCGGCAAGACCAACACGCCCGAGTTCGGGCTCGGCTCGCACACCTACAACACGGTCTTCGGCACCACGCTGAACGCCTACCAGCCCGCACTGAGCGCCGGCGGCAGCAGCGGCGGCGCGGCCGTGGCGCTGGCCCTGGGCATGCTGCCGGTGGCCGACGGCAGCGACATGGGCGGCTCGTTGCGCAATCCCGCGGCGTTCAACAACGTGATCGGCTTTCGGCCCTCGCGCGGCCGCGTGCCCGGCGCCCCGGAAGACGAGCTCTTCCTGCAGCAGCTCGGCACCGAGGGGCCGATGGCGCGCACGGTCGAGGACGCCGCGCGTCTGCTCGCGGTGCAGGCAGGCTTCGACCGGAGGCTGCCGCTTTCATTGACCGAAGCCCTGCCCGCGCCCGACACGATGCGGCTCGACAGCGATCCGAAGGGCCTGCGCATCGGCTGGCTCGGCAGCCTGTGGC
>NZ_JBFUCI010000558.1:0-3402 GCF_056405335.1 Variovorax sp. P1_H12_2 | reverse complement strand
GGCGCTTCGGGGGGGTGTCATTTCAGGAGGGCGCACTTGCTTTCGGCCAAGGAGGTGAAGACCTGCTCGCCCGGCAGCTTGGAAACCATCTTGTAGTAGTCCCACGGCTGGGTCGACTCGGACGGCGACTTGACCTGCATCAGGTACATGTCGTGCACGAAGCGGCCGTCCGCGCGGATCGTTCCCTTGGCGTAGAAGTCGTTGATCGGGGTCTTCTTGAGTTCCGCCATCACCTTGTCGGCGTCGGTGCTCTTCACGGCCTGCACCGCCTTCAGGTAGGCCGTCGTGGCCGAATAGTCCGCGGCCTGGATGTCGGTCGGCATGCGCTTGGTCTTGTCGAAGTACTTCTTGCCGAAGGCACGGGTCTTCTCGTCGAGGTTCCAGTCCCAGCTGGTGGTGAGCAGCAGGCCTTCGGTGTTCTTGAGGCCCAGGCTGTGGATGTCGGTGATGAAGACCAGCAGGCCGGCCATCTTCATGGACTTGTTGATGCCGAATTCCTTCGCGGCCTTGATCGCGTTGATGGTGTCGCCGCCCGCGTTCGCGAGGCCGAGGATCTGCGCCTTGGAGTTCTGCGCCTGCAGCAGGAACGAAGAGAAGTCCGATGCGTTGAGCGGATGCTTGAYGCCGCCGACCACCGTGCCGCCCTTCTCCTTCACGACCTTGGCGGTATCGGCCTCGAGCGCCGCGCCGAAGGCATAGTCGGCCGTCAGGAAGAACCAGTTCTTGCCGCCCTGCCCCACCACCGCGCCGCCGGTGCCCTTGGCCAGCGCCACGGTGTCGTAGGCGTAGTGCACTGTGTAGGGGCTGCATTGCTCGTTGGTGAGCGCCGAGGTCCCCGCGCCGTTGACGATGAAGACGCGCTTCTTCTCCTGCGCGACCTTGGCCAGCGCGAGGCCGGTGCCCGAGTTGGTGCCGCCGAACAGCATCGTGAGGTTGTCGGTGTCGATCCACTCGCGCGCCTTCGAGGCGGCGATGTCGGCCTTGTTCTGGTGATCGGCCGTGACCAGTTCGATGGGCAGGCCGTTGACCTTGCCGCCGAAGTCGTCGATCGCCATCTGGATCGCGGTCGCCCCGCCCTTGCCTTCGACGTCGGCATAGAGGCTGGACATGTCGGTGATGAATCCGATCTTGACCTTCTCCTGTGCCTGGACACTGCCGGCCGCCAGGGCGACGGCGAAGGAGACCGCAGTCAGCGCGATTGTTTTTTTCATTGTCGAATCAAAAAGAGAGATGAGTGAGAGAAATCGTTGGATCGGCGCGTCATTTCCAGAGCGCGCACTTGGAGTCGGCCTTGGGCGTGAACACCTGGTCGCCCGGCAGCTTGGCGATCACCTTGAGGTAGTCCCAGGGCTGCTTCGACTCGGCCGGCGACTTGACTTCGACCAGGTACATGTCGTGCACCATGCGGCCGTCGGCGCGGATCGTGCCCTGGGCGTAGAAGTCGTTGATCGGCGTCTTCTTGAGTTCGGCCATCACCTTGTCGGCATCGGTGGTCTTGGCCGCCTGAACCGCCTTCAGGTAGGTCATCGTGGCCGAGTAGTCGGCGGCCTGGATGTCGGTCGGCATGCGCTTGGTCTTGTCGAAGAAGCGCTTGGAGAACTTGCGGGTGTCGTCGTTCAGGTCCCAGTACCAGCTGGTGGTGTGCAGCAGGCCTTCGGTGTTCTTCAGGCCCAGGCTGTGGACATCGGTCAGGAAGATCAGCAGGCCCGCGGTCTTCATGGTCTTGCCGATGCCGAACTCCTTCGCGGCCTTGATCGAATTGATGGTGTCGCCGCCCGCGTTGGCCAGGCCGAGGATCTGCGCCTTCGAGTTCTGCGCCTGCAGCAGGAAGGACGAGAAGTCCGAGGCATTGAGCGGAGCCCGGACCGCGCCGACCACCGTGCCGCCCTTGGCCTTGACCACCGCCGCGGTGTCGGCTTCGAGCGCATGGCCGAAGGCGTAGTCGGCGGTCAGGAAGAACCAGCTCTTGCCGCCGCGGTCGACCACCGCGCCGCCCGTGCCCTTGGCCAGCGCGACGGTGTCGTAGGCATAGTGCACCGTGTAGGGGCTGCACTGCTCGTTCGTCAGCGCCGAGGAGGCGGCGCCGTTGTTGAAGTAGACCCGCTTCTTTTCCTGCGCCACCTTGGCCGTCGCCAGGGCGGTGCCGGAGTTGGTGCCGCCGAACACCATGGTCACGCCCGCGGTGTCGATCCATTCGCGGGCCTTGGAGGCGGCGATGTCGGCCTTGTTCTGGTGGTCCGCGGTCAGCAGCTCGATCGGCTGGCCGAGCACCTTGCCGCCGAAATCGTCGATCGCCATCTGGATCGCGGTCGCACCGCCCTTGCCCTCGAGGTCGGCGTACAGGCTCGACATGTCGGTGACGAAACCGATCTTCACCTTCTCTTGTGCCTGTGCGGCGCCGGAAGCGAGCGCCATCGCGGCGATGGCCAGGGTCATTGCGCTGAACTGGTTCTTCATGGGGACCTCCGTCCGATCAACAGGTTGCGAAAAAAAATCAAACACCGAGCAGCTCGTTGAGCACCGGCATCTTGGCCTCGAGCTCGGCGGCGCCGAAGGCCTCGACCATGCGGCCGTGCTCCATCACGTAGAAGCGGTCGGCCAGCGGGGCCGCGAAGCGGAAGTTCTGCTCCACCATGACCACCGTGTAGCCCTTGCCGCGCAGCGTGTGGATCATGCGGGCGAGCGCCTGCACGATCACCGGCGCCAGGCCTTCGGAGATCTCGTCGAGCAGCAGCAGCCGGGCGCCGGTGCGCAGGATGCGCGCCACCGCCAGCATCTGCTGCTCGCCGCCCGACAGCCGCGTGCCCTGGCTGTTGCGGCGCTCGGCCAGGTTCGGGAACATGGCGTAGATCTCGTCCACCGACATGCCCTTGTCGGCGCTCTTGAGCACCGGTGGCAGCAGCAGGTTCTCCTCGCACGAAAGGCTGGCGAAGATGCCGCGCTCTTCCGGGCAATAGCCGATGCCCTGGTGGGCGATGCGGTGCGTCGCCATGTGGATGGTCTCGACGCCGTTGACCTTGATGCTGCCCTTGCGGGTGCCGGTCAGGCCGAGCACGGCGCGCATCGTCGTCGTGCGGCCGGCGCCATTGCGCCCCAGCAGCGTGACGACTTCGCCCGGCTGCACCACCATGTCGACGCCGTGCAGCACGTGCGATTCGCCGTACCAGGCCTGCAAACCCTTGATCTCGAGTGCGGGGGTTGTCATGGTGCCTCCCGCCGGGCCGCCCCAAGGGAGGCACGCGCCCCCTCGGGGGGCAGCGAACTACACGAAGTGAGGAGCGTGGGGGTCATTCAATGGGCTCCCTGCAGTGCGCCGTCGGTGGTGCCCATGTAGGCCTCCATCACCTGCGGATTGCGCGAGACCTCGGTGTACGGCCCCTCGGCCAGCACCGCGCCGCGCTG
>NZ_JBFUCI010000557.1:0-3417 GCF_056405335.1 Variovorax sp. P1_H12_2 | reverse complement strand
CCGGGGAACACGCGACCGGGATCCTGCGCCATACCGATGGAGCCGGGCACGTTGTGCGAACGGCTGTTGCCGTGCGACGCGCGCTGCGAGCTCATGTTGTGGCGCTTGATCGTGCCAGCGAAGCCCTTGCCGATCGAGGTGCCTTGCACGTCGACCTTCTGGCCCACCGCGAACACGCTGGCTGCGGCGATGACGCCACCGGCCTTGTGCTGACCGGCCGTATCGGCGGTCACGCGGAATTCCTGGATGATTTCGCCAGCTTCGACACCCGCCTTGGCGAGGTGACCGGCTGCCGGCTTGGTCACGCGCGATGCCTTGCGCGAACCGAACGTCACTTGCAGTGCGACGTAGCCATCGTTCTCTTGGGTTTTGATCTGGGTCACGCGGTTGTTGGACACATCCACCACCGTGACAGGAACTGCGTCCCCGTCATCGGTGAAGAGACGCATCATCCCCACCTTGCGGCCCAGCAACCCGAGGGAGTTGCTCAGACTCATTTGTTTTCTCCAAAAATGGAAGTCCTCTTCCGCCGCTGCCACTTCAATTGGCGACAGCGTTTGGCCGTACGGCTTACCCGTTTGGCTTCACGAAAGAAGGTTGATAAAACTCCGCTCGACCCGCGCCAAAAGACGCAAGTTAGGCAGAGCCGAAGATTATAGCCCGCAAAGGGCTGCGGAGGCAAGTGGCCGGGCGGCGCAGACGCGTAGGGGCCTATTTGACCTTCATCGGCAGGATCTTGTCGCCGCCCGAGCCCTGCTTGAGGGTCTCGCCGCCGGTCGTCGCGTCAGCGGGTTTTCCCACCCCCACCGGCACCGACGTGACGCTGGTGACGCCGAACTGGGTCGTGAAGACGTGCAGATAGCCGACGCCTGTCGCGGCTGGCACCACGTCTACCGTCCAGGTCGCGGCCTGCCCCGCCGGGAGGCTGCGCTGGGTCTCGGAAGCCGCGAGCGACAGGCCGCCGTCGACGGCGAGGCGCACCGTGGCGCCCGCCGGATCCGCGACGCCGGCGAAGCTCAGCAGCACCGACACCGGTCGGCCGGCCTGGGCCGCTTCATCGACGCGGTATTGCACCTCCACGCCGGAACCGTTGGCCTTCATCGGCGCCGTCTTCATCGGCCCGCCGGCGGCCTGGACCGCCAGGGGCGCGGCGAGCGCCAGGGCGCACGCCAGGGCAGCCGCGAGTCTCACTGGATGGTGACGTTGAAACATGTGTTCGCCGAGGAATTGTTGAAGTCGTTGATCACCAGAACGTTCTCGCCGGCCGGCAGGCTGACCGTCGCGCTCTCGCTGGAGCCGAATCCCGCGCTTGCGGCGACAAGTCGGCCAGCATAGACCGTGAAATCCGGGTCTGCCGCTGCCGGGCCGGACACCGTGATCGAACGGCTGCCAGCGCTCGCCATCGTGAATCGGAGGTAGACGAAGCTGCCGAGCTTGTTGCCGGCCCCCTCCGAGTTGGTCACGCAGGCCGTGGGTGTGAGCGGCCGGTACATCGGGAGCGAGAACGCGGCGATGCTTGCGCCGCCACCGTTCGTTTCGTTGGCGCCGAACGGATCGTTGGGGGCCGCGCTGATCTGCTCGCCGATCAGCAGGCCGCTCAGCGCCGAGGCGCTGGCCGGGGCGACGGCATTGAAAGCCGCCGTGAACGGGTGAATGGACGTCACGGCCACGCCGTTCTTGAACGCAGCGCTGGTCAAGGTGTCGTTGATCGGCCCGAAGCCGACCTGTCCGTTCAGGCGCCACAGGAGCGAGTGGATGGAGGCTTCGCGGTACCAGCCAGGAGTAGGTGTCCCGCTCGACGTGAGGTCGATATTTGCGCCCTGCCCTTGTCCCGGCCCCACGGAGTCCGTGTAGTTGCTGCGGGCCAGCGCAATGCCCGACCAGGCGTTGCCCCAGCCCTCCGAGAACGCCACGCGCCGGTCCAGCCGGTCCGTCATCGTATGGCTGCCGCCGGGCGAATCGTCGCGGCTGAACGCCGACTGGTAGTAGTGCCCCCATTCATGGGCGACCACCGAGCCGTCGTATTCGTCGGTGTCGACGTTCTCCTTGCCCAGCACGTAGATGGCGCGCCCGGCGCTGCTGGTGCTGAAGGAGGTCGTTCCGATCTGTCCGATCGCAGGATTGCCGCTTGCCGGGACGTTGTTGACGCTCCAGAAGACGCGCAGCGCCGGAAAGACCGTTCCAGGCGCCACCGACAGCATCTTCGCCTGCGCGGCGTAGATGGTGTCGAGCACCGCGAACGGCGCTGCGGCCCGGGTGCCGGCGTAGCGGCTGCCGTCCCAGCCCGACGGCGCCCGGATGTCGCGTGTGCTGGCCGAGGCCCCGGTGGAGAACGAAGGCGTCTCGAGTGCATAGATGGCATCGGACTGGGTGTTGTCGCGCACCGTGACATCCCAGCTCGGGCCATTTCCGCCTTGCGTCAGCTGCGCCTTGACCCGCACCTGAACCGAGGTGCTCGACGGCAACGACACCGAGTACGCGCCGCTGGCGTCGGTGGTCGCGGTCGCCAGGATCGCCGCCGACGAGCCGTTGATGATCTCGACGCTGGCGCCCCGGATCGGCTTGGGGGCGGCGGCCGCGTAGACCAGCGCGCCGCTGACGTTGGGAATCGATTCGTAGGTCGCGGTGCCACTCAGCGTGACGGTGCCGACACCCGGAACGCCCCCGGCAGCCACCGGCAGTGCGAAGCCGCCGCCGCCTCCACCACCTCCGCCGCAGGCCGCGAGCATCACCACGCCCGCCAATGCCATGCTTCGCCAGACCCACTTCACCCGCATTCCGCACCTCTCTGAGAAATTACTTCGCTTCTGATGAGCGTTTTCTGCGTAAGTTGCAGATTTTTCCGAGGATGCCACAGAGAAGTCAGAATAAGCAAAGCCCGCCTACATTTCTGTAAGCGGGCTTCACAAATGCAACAGCCGAGGGCTTACTGCAACTTGATCTCGACGTCGACGCCGGCCGGCAGGTCGAGCTTCATCAGCGCGTCCACGGTCTTGTCGGTCGGGTCGACGATGTCCATCAGGCGCTGGTGCGTGCGGATCTCGAACTGGTCGCGGCTGGTCTTGTTGACGTGCGGCGAACGCAGGATGTCGAAACGCTTCATGCGGGTCGGCAGGGGCACAGGGCCCTTGACGATCGCGCCGGTGCGCTTGGCGGTGTCCACGATTTCAGCGGCCGACTGGTCGATCAGCTTGTAGTCGAACGCCTTCAGGCGGATGCGGATTTTTTGCTTGGTAGCCATGGTGATTCCTTCGCTTCTTCGAATCAGATGTCGAGGATCTTCGCCACGACGCCCGAGCCCACGGTGCGGCCGCCTTCACGGATGGCGAAGCGCAGGCCTTCTTCCATCGCGATCGGGTTGATCAGCTTGACCGTGATCGACACGTTGTCGCCGGGCATGACCATTTCCTTGTCCTT
>NZ_JBFUCI010000556.1:0-3439 GCF_056405335.1 Variovorax sp. P1_H12_2 | reverse complement strand
AGCCGCCGCATCTTGAGCGAGCGCGTCGGCACCGTGGTCGCGCGCGGCGATGCGGCGCTCGGCCTGCAGCAGGTGAGCGAGCTGCTGCCGATCGAGGGCATCGACTACGTGGGCCCGCTGCCGGCCGAGGTCCAGCGCGTGACGGTGTTCTCGGCCGGCATCGCCACCGGGTCGAAGCAGCCCGAGGCGGCCCGCGAATTGATCCGCTACCTGAATTCGCCCGCCGCCGCGCCGACCATCGCCAAGACCGGCCTCGAGCCGCTCGCCGCCCGCTGAGCCGACATGGAACTGAGGCAGCTGCGCTACTTCGTCAAGACCTGCGAACTGCGCAGCATGGGGCGTGCGGCGCTCGAACTCGATCTCGCGACCTCGGCGCTGAGCCAGCAGATCAGCCGGCTCGAAAGCGAGCTGTCCACGCGCCTGCTGCAGCGCAGCTCCACCGGCGTGACGCCGACCGATGCCGGCCTGGCCTTCCTGCAGCAGGCCCAGCTCACGCTGCGGCATGCCGACGAAGCGGTGCGGGCGGCGCAGCAGGCTCGGCTCTCGGGCCATGTGAGCATCGGGCTGCCGCCGACCACCGCGTCGGTGCTCGGCGTGCCGCTGATGCAGGCCATGGCCGAGCGCTACCCCGAGGTCAGGCTGCACCTGGTGGAGTCGCTGTCGGGCCACCTGGCGACGATGCTCAACGCCCGCCAGCTCGATCTCGCGGTGCTGTTCCAGACCGACACCGCACGGCGCTGGAGCGTGCTGCCGCTGCTGGACGAGAAGCTGTTCGTGATCGGCCGGGCCGGGCTGCCCGGCCTGCCGAAGGGGCCGCAGGTGCGCATCGCGCGCTTGGGCGAGCTGCCGCTGATCCTGCCGAGCGCCTCGCACGGCCTGCGCGCGACGCTCGCCGCGGCCTTCGCGCGGGCGCGGGTCGCGCCGCGCGTGGTGGCCGAGATCGACGGCCTGGCGCTGCTGATGGATGCGGTGCGTGCCGGGCACGGCGCCACCATCCAGCCGGGCGCGGCCACCGCGCGCTTCGCCGACGACCCTCTCGCGCAGGTGCGGATCGCCGATCCCCAGGTCGGCCGCCGCAACCTGCTCGCGAGCCTGTCCGACGATGAACTGTCGCCGGCGGCGCTGGCGGCCCGGGTGGTGCTCGCCGACGTGGCGCGCCAACTGGTGCGCGAAGGCCGCTGGGCCGGCGCCACCCTTCACGAAAACTGAAGACCCCTTGTTCCGGGCGCACTGTCGCCCGAGGCCCCGCCTGCCTACAGTCGCTCTCCACCACGAGGAGACAACTGCATGATCGATGTCCTGGTCATCGGCGGCGGCAATGCCGCGCTGTCCGCCGCGCTGATGGCGCGCGAGGCCGGCGCCAGCGTGCTGCTGGTCGAGGCCTCCCCGCGCGAATGGCGCGGCGGCAATTCCCAGCACACGCGCAACCTGCGCTGCATGCACGACGCACCGCAGGATGTGCTGATGGACGCCTATCCCGAGGAAGAGTACTGGCAGGACCTGCTGAAGGTGACCGGTGGCCTGACCGACGAGCACCTGGCCCGCATCGCGATCCGCGCCTCCTCGTCCTGCCGCGACTGGATGCGCAGTCACGGCGTGCACTTCCAGCCGCCGTTATCGGGTGCGCTGCACGTGGCGCGCACCAACGCCTTCTTCATGGGGGGCGGCAAGGCCCTGGTCAACGCCTATTTCCGCAGCGCCGAAAGGCTCGGCGTCCAGGTCCGCTACGAGACGCCGATCGTCTCGATCGAACTCGACGGCGACCGGTTCGTGGCCGCGCGCAGCGCGGACGGCGAGCGCATCGAGGCCCGCAGCTGCGTGCTGGCGGCCGGCGGCTTCGAGTCCAACCGCGAATGGCTCAGCCAGGCCTGGGGCGAGAACGAACGCGGCGAGCGGCCGGCCGAGAACTTCCTGATCCGCGGCACCCGCTTCAACCAGGGCGTGCTGCTCAAGGCCCTGATCGACGCCGGCGCCGATTCGATCGGCGACCCGACGCAGGCGCACATGGTGGCGATCGACGCCCGCGCGCCGCTGTACGACGGCGGCATCTGCACCCGCATCGACTGCGTCTCGCTCGGGGTCGTGGTCAATCGCGAGGCCGAGCGCTTCTACGACGAGGGCGAGGATTTCTGGCCCAAGCGCTATGCGATCTGGGGCCGCCTGGTGGCGCAGCAGCCGGGCCAGATCGCCTATTCGATCATCGACCGCAAGGCCATCGGCCGCTTCATGCCGCCGGTGTTCCCGGGCACCGTGGCCGACACGCTGCCCGAACTTGCGCGCAAGCTGGGGCTGCCCGAGGCGGCCTTCGTCGAGACGGTCGGCGCCTACAACGCGGCCTGCCGTGTCGGCCGCTTCGACCACACCGCGCTCGACGATTGCCACACCGAAGGGCTGGCGCCTGCCAAGACCCACTGGGCGCGACCGATCGACACGCCGCCGTACTACGGCTATGCACTGCGCCCCGGCATCACCTTCACCTACCTGGGCCTCAGGGTGAACGACCAGTCGGCCGTGCACTTCGGCGGCCGACCGAGCCCGAACCTGTTCGTGGCCGGCGAGATGATGGCCGGCAACGTGCTCGGCAAGGGCTACACCGCGGGCGTCGGGATGGCGATCGGAACCGCCTTCGGACGCATCGCAGGCACCCAGGCCGCCCTCGCGGCAAGCAAGGAACTCGACCATGCAGCAGCTTGAGGCGTTGACCCGCGAGGCGGTGTCGCTCGCGGCCGGCGGGCCGCGCGTGATCCCGATCCTCAGCGAGCGCGAGGCCGAGGTCGGCCGCCAGATGCAGATCTGCAACGCCTGCCGCTACTGCGAGGGCTTCTGCGCCGTGTTCCCGGCGATGACGCGGCGGCTCGAGTTCGGCAAGTCCGATATCCACTACCTGGCCAACCTGTGCCACAACTGCGGCGCCTGCCTGCACGCCTGCCAGTACGCGCCGCCGCACGAGTTCGCGGTCAACGTGCCGCGGGCGATGGCCGAGGTGCGTGGGCAGACCTATGCGGACTACGCCTGGCCGCCGATGCTGGGCCGGCTGTACCAGCGCAACGGGCTGACGCTGTCGCTGGCCCTGGCGGCGGCGCTGGCGTTGTTCCTGGCGCTCGCGGTGGCGAGCCACGGATCGCTGTGGGGCGGTCGGCTGGAGGGCAACTTCTATCGGCTGTTTCCGCACAACCTGCTGGTCGGGCTGTTCGCGCCGGTGTTCCTGTTCGTGGTGTTCGCGCTGGGGATGGGCGTGGCCCGCTTCTGGCGCGATGTCACGCCGGCCACGAGCGGCGCGCCGCTGCGCGCGCCGGCCGCGGCCGAGGCCGCCGACGCCGTGCTGCGCCTGAAGTACCTCGACGGCGGCCACGGCGAGGGTTGCCACGACGAGGACGATGCTTTCACGCTGTCGCGCCGGCGCTTCCACCATTTCACCTTCTACGGCTTCCTGCTGTGC
>NZ_JBFUCI010000555.1:0-3455 GCF_056405335.1 Variovorax sp. P1_H12_2 | reverse complement strand
ACGTCGGCGAAGGGGAAGTAGATCGCGGCGTGGTCGAAGGCCTGCTTGAGCATGGCATCGATGGTGGGCGGTGCCGGCGCCACGGCGACCAGGTTCTCGGCCGGCGCGAAGGCCGTGATGGTCTTGCCGTCGTAGGAGAACTCCGAGGCGGGCCCGTCCCCGAGAGTGACCACGCGCAGCCTGTCGGGGCGCTGCAGCAACACCTCGGAGGTGGTTCCGTAGGCCAGCGCGGGGCCGACGCTGCTCGGGCTTTCGTAGGTGGCGACCGCCGTGAACGACATCGAATGGGGGGTCGTCAGAGCGCCGCCCATCGCGCGCAGCAGGTCGATGGCCTTGGCTTCGAGTTCAGGCTGGGTCGACTTGGCCGCTGATTTGGCTGCCGCCCTGGCGGGCTTGGCGGGTGGCGGCTGCTGTGCATTTGCATTCGCCATCAGCGACAGGCCCAGCGCGACCAGCATGGTGCAGGCGCAGCGTTGGAGTTGGATCATTGCTGATTTCCTTTTTCGACGTTGACGGACCGCAGGCCCGGATCGGATGCGGCTTGCGCCKTGCGGCTCGTTTCAGCGCTCAGGATAGTGGCAATGGCGTTCGCGCACACCTTCCCTTTCGGGAAGTAGCCGGCGAGCCACCCGCCCGGCGCTCGATACGGGACTGCCGCTCAGAGGCAGGATGCGTCGGTTTGCCGAAACCGGGGCGAGCTATGCTTGGCCGTCTCGGCCGGTCACGCGCATCATCCGCAGGCACACCTCAACCTCATTTCCAACGGTAGGGATTCGATGAAATTCGCCGCAGCATGAACGTGACCGAACCCACCGTCTACCTTGTCGACGACGACGTGTCGTTTCTCACCGCCACGTCCCGACTGCTGCTCGTCAGTGGTTTCACCGTGAAGGCCTTCCTGTCCGCCAGTGAGTTTCTTGCGACGTGCAGCAACGACGCACGGGGTTGCGTGGTGGCGGATTTGCAGATGCCCGGATTGAACGGGCTCGACCTGCAATCGGCGCTCGCGCAGACACGCAACCCGCTCCCGCTCCTCTTTCTTACCGGACAGGGCGACATTGCTTCGACCGTGCGGGCGATGCGCGGCGGCGCGGAGGACTTTCTCGAAAAACGAGCCCCCAAGGAGGAACTGCTCGACGCAGTAAGGCGCGCCCTGGCGCGGGACGGGCATGAGCGCGAGGCGAGGGCTCGCCAACATGAGCGGGAGGAGCGCTTCAGCGCCCTGTCGGTGCGAGAGTCCGAGGTACTCTCCCACGTCCTGCGGGGCCGCCTCAACAAGCAGATTGCCGGCGATCTGGGAATCAACGAACGCACCGTGAAACTGCACCGTACGGCGATCATGATGAAACTGGGGGTAGGGTCCGTCGCGGCGCTCACGCGGCTGTCGCAGGAGGCGGGTGTCTTGACGGCGGCCGCGCCCACCTTCCCTAAGGGGAAGTAGACAGCGGGCTCGGGGGCGCCGAAAGTGCACGTCGACCTCCGATGAGCATCATCACCCCCATCTATGTCGCCCTCGTCGATGACGACGAGAGCCTTTGCCGATCTCTTGGCAGGCTGCTGCGCGCGTCGGGGATGCAGCCGATCTCCTATGGCTCGGCAGAAGCGTTCCTCGCAGACACGAAGCAGCCCCGGTTCGACTGCCTGGTGTTCGATGTCCAGCTCGGGGGGATGTCGGGCATCGAGCTGGCCCAGCGCCTGGTCGCGGAAGGCGGACACGCGCCGTTCATTTTCATCACCGCGCACGACGACCCCGAAACGTGTGCCGCGGCGCAAGCCGTCGGATGTGCGGCCTACTTTCGCAAGATCGATACCGGTGCCGATGTTCTCGAGGCCATCCGCCGAGCGGCGGCCGGCTGAGCATGGATATCCCGTTGAAGCGCTGTCGAGGCTCAGCCTCGGTCACGATGAAGCCGGCCGGCTGTTGTGTCTTCGTGCAACGGACGAAGAGCCCGGCGACAAGCACAACGTAGGCGCTCGCCCACACCTTCCCCTTCGGGCAGTAGACGGCGAACGCCCTGCAAGCCCACAGTGCGCCGATGGGACTCGCGTGCCTCGAAGGCCGTGGCGCACCGTCAAGTGAAGCTTGAAGCGCACCACACGAGCCCTATGAACCCAGTCACCTTCTCCAGCACCGAACACATGGATTTTCGTCTTCATCTTCGCAGCCTGACCGCCGCACTCGCATTCGCCATGGGCGTGCTGGCGCCGACGCTGTCAGCTGCACAACAGTCGCGGGTCGACCCTGCTGCCGACCACTGGCGGTACAGCCTCTCGGTGTACGGCTATCTGCCAAGCCTGAGCGGCTCGACGAGCGCACCGGGGAGCACGGGTGGCGCGTCCATCAACGTCAGCGCCGACAAGATCATCGACAAGCTGAAGTTCACGTTCATGGGTTCGTTGGACGCGCACAACGGGCGATGGGGCTTCTTCACCGATCTCATCTATCTCGACCTCGGCGGCAGCAAGACCCGCAGCCGCTACTTCACGATCGGGGACGTCGGGCTCCCGGCGGGCACCACGGCAGATCTCGGCTTGAATCTCGAGGGTTCGATCTGGACATCGGCGGGCGAGTACCGCGTGGTGTCCGATCCGGCGTTGACGCTGGACCTGCTCGCCGGCGCGCGCATGTTCCGCCTGCGGCAAATCTTGAGCTGGAACATCGCCGGCGACCTCGGGCCGGTCGCGACCGCCGCGCGTGTCGGCAGCGTCAAGCACAGCGAAACCCTGTGGGACGGCATCGTCGGCGTCAAGGGGCGGTATGCCCTTGGCGAATCCGGGAAGTGGTCGCTTCCGTTCTATGTCGATGTCGGCACCGGCGAGTCCCGCCTGACCTGGCAGGCGGCCGGCGGCATCAGCTACGCGTACGCCTGGGGTGAACTGAGCGCCATGTGGCGCTATCTCGCCTACGACATGAAGTCGGGCAAGGCCGTCAAGGACCTCAATTTCAGCGGGCCGCTGCTCGGCGCGACCTTTCGTTGGTGAGCGACCGCGGGCGGGCATGGCGACATGGATGGGATTCCACGTCGCGTACTGCCCGAAAGGGAAGGTGCGCAAGATCGCCTTTGCCGATACGCTTTGAGGAGGAGAAGGTCGCCTCCGTGGCAGAGATCATCGGCAGTTCGCCGCAATCCGGCGCGCATGCCGCAGCCTGGTTTCCTCCGTGCGAAGTCGACAGACTCGGCTGCGGCCTTTTCAAAGTTGGTAACCGCTGCAGCATCCTCGGCCATTCAACCATCTGGACACCGACATGCCACCAACAATTCCACCGGAAGGTGCGGTTGCACCTGAACCGTTGCCTGTTCCTGTGTCGTCGGCGACATGGGTCGCCACGCGCGCCGCCAAGACGCAGCGCCAGGACATGACGCGACTCGTGCTCGGYCTCCTGAAGCCCTACCACGGCTGGCTGGTGATCGTGTTCGCCGCCATGATGGTCGAGATCGTCATGAGCCTGGCGG
>NZ_JBFUCI010000554.1:0-3461 GCF_056405335.1 Variovorax sp. P1_H12_2 | reverse complement strand
GTTGCGCAGCGCATAGAGCTCGTCGGCATACGAGAGCGGCACCGCGACCTTGTTGACCACGCGGTCGAGCTCGGCCAGTTCCTTGAGCAGCGCGTCGGCGTCGCCCGTGCGGGCGTCGAGCTTGTGCTCGACCTCGCGCAGCCGCGCGTACCAGCGGAACACGCGGCGCCGCACCCGGAACTGGTAGAGCGGCGGCACCACGCGCGACAGCGGCAGCATCAGCACCAGCAAGCCGCCCAGCACCAGCCACATGCGCTCCACCAGGTTGCTGGCCCAGAAGGGCAGGTAGCGCTGCCAGAACGCCGGCGTGCCGTTGATCGCGCGGTCGCCCTCGGGGCTCACCGGCAGTTCGCTGGTGCGCGTGTTGGGGAAGTCGCGCGCCCGGTTGAACCAGCCGGCGCCGCCGTGCAGGGTCTGGGCGGTCTGCGCGAACAGCTGGCGCAGTGCGGGATGGGTTTCCTCGCGCGACAGCAGCGAGGTGGTGGCGGCGAGCAGCGAGACGTCGTGCGAGGGCAGGTCGGCGGCCAGGTCGACCACGCCGCGCGGCAGGGTCACGGGCTGCAGGAAGGCGAAGCGCCGCGAGTAGGCGTCGCTCTGGGCGAAGTCCATCAGCTGGATGTCGGGTGCGCGCAGCAGCTTCTGGACCAGCGGCGACTGCGGGGCCGAGGCCAGCACGACGACGTCGAGCAGGCCGGCCTGCAGCGCCTCGGTGGCGGGGGACTGCTCGAGGTTCGACAGGTTCAGCGCCGCCGGATCCATGTGGTTGGCGCGGAACATCCGGTCCATGATGTCGGGCACGCCGCTGCCGGGCTTGTCGACGTTGATGCGCAGGTCCTTGAACTGCGTCAGCGACGTCAGGGTGCCGGTCTTGCGGTCGATGCGCTTGGCCGCATCGGTGCGGTAGAAGAACCACAGCGGCTCGAAGAAGAGACTGCCGAGCGAAGTCAGCCCGCCTTGCTCGTCCTTCACCGGGTCGGCGCTGCCGCCGCGCACGAAGGCAACGTCGGCGCCGTCGCTGCGCAGCAGTTCCAGGTTGTCGAGCGAGCCGTCGGTGGGCTTGAGCTCGACCTCGATGCCATTGGCCTTGAGCGCCTCGGCGTAGCGCTTGCCGAATCCGGCATAGGCGCTGCCTGCGGGCCCGGTGGCGAGCACCACGCGCTGGGGCGGCTGCGGCTGCAGCCACCAGTAGGCGGCGACCAGCAGGGCGATGACGAGGAAGATGACGGGCCCGGCGGAGGCGATCAGGTCGCGGATCGAAAGCAGGAACAGGCGGATGGCTTGGGGCATGCGGCGGCAGGTTGGAACAGGGCTCGTGAACGCCGCGGGCGCGGCAGCGGCATTTTCTTTGCTTTCCGGGCCGGGTTGGTTACAAAGCGCGTGAAAAACTCGCGCGAGCCACGGGCCTAGCAAGGCTTCGGAGATGCGTCAATCCATCCGCGGGGTTATTGATGCGCCGGCCGTACGCGTGCCCAATGCAAGGACCGAAGCTCTCGCGCTCGCCGGACCATGAAGAACCTCAAGACCCGACTGCTGTCCACGGCCCAGCTGCTGCTGGCCCTGCTCGCGATCGCCGCGCTGCTGCTGATCGCCGGGCGCGACCTGTTCACGCTCATCTCGCCGGTGAAGCTGCTGCTGTATTCGGGGCTGGGGGCGCTGCTGCTGATCGGCGTCGTGTCGGTGCAGGCCGCGGTGCTTCGGATCCTGTCTTCCGCCGGGTGCGCTCAGGGCAGGTCCGCGGCCGCCGGGAAATAGCTCTCGCCGATGCGCAGCGAGCGCGCGGCCCGCACCGCGCGCACGGTCGCCAGTGCCACGACTTCGGCCGCCATCGTGCTGAGCACCGTCATGCCCGGGGCGTCATCGCCCTCGAGCGGCACGCGGCCGGTGGCCAGCGCAAACAGCGTATCGCCGTCGCTCATCGTGTGGACCGGATTGATCGCGCGCGCCAGGCCGTCATGGGCGACGGTGGCGAGCCGGTTGGCCTGCACCTTGGTCAGCACCGCGTCGGTGGCGACCACGCCCAGCGTGGTGTTGGTGCCGGCCAGCAGCGGCTTCGGCAGCTCGCCGCGCAGCAGGGCGCGGCGGGTGTCGAGCAGTGCGCTGCCATCCTCGGTGCGCGCGCCAGCGACGACCTGCGCGGTGTCCGGGTCGATCACGTCGCCGAGCGCGTTGCAGGCGATCAGCGCGCCGACCGTGACGCCCTTGACGGTGATCGATGCGGTGCCGATGCCGCCTTTCATCGCCCGATCGACGCCGAACAGCTTGCCGACCAGCGCGCCGCTGCCGGCGCCCACATTGCCTTCGGCCGGCGCCGCCCGCGATGCCGCCTCGCAGGCGGCATAGCCGGCGTCGGCGTCGGGCCGGATGCGTGCATCGCCGACCGGCAGATCGAACAGCACGGCGGCCGGAATGATCGGCAGGGTGCCGAAGCGCACGTCGAGGCCGATGCCCCGCTCTTCCAGCCAGCGCATGGCGCCGTCGGCGGCGGCCAGCCCCCAGCCGCTGCCGCCCGCGAGCATCACGCCGTGGACCTGCTGGACCAGGTTGCCCGGCGCGAGCAGGTCGGTCTCGCGGGTGCCGGGCGCCGCGCCCCGCACGTCCACACCCGCGACCGCGCCGTCGCGCGCGAGGATGACGGTGCAGCCGGTGGGCCGGCGGGGGTCGGAATAGTGGCCGACCTCGATGCCGGCGACGTCGGTGATGGCGCTGGGCGCCGCGAGTGAAGATTGATCAGACATCGGCTGCGATTATCGGGCGATTGCCGCGCGGCTTGCCGATCCCGGCCGCCGCTGCGATGATTCAAACCCTGAAGTCACTTGAAGGTCATCCAATGACGACTGCGAATTTCTCCGGAACGCCGGCTTACCGCATCGGCGATGCGGCGGCGCGCAGCGGCGTGACCGCGGCCAACATCCGCTACTACGAGAAGGAAGGGCTGATCGCCCCGCCGGGCCGGGGCGACAACAGCTACCGCTTCTACAGCGACGGCGACGTGCACCGCCTGCGCTTCATTCGCCTTTGCCGCGCGATGGACATGTCGCTCGACGAGGTGCGCACGCTGCTGGCGCTGGACCTGCGCAGCAAGGCCGATTGCGATGCGGCCTGCGTTGCGCTCGACGCCCATCTGGGCCACGTGCGCGAACGGCTGCGCGAACTGCGCTCGCTCGAGAAGGACCTGATCGCCCTGCGCGACTGCTGCGACGGCACTGACGCGATGTGCCACATCATCGAGACGCTGCATGCGCGCGCCGATCACCAGCCCGCGGCACTCCCCCAGCGGGCACGCGCCGCGCGCCACGTCTGAAACTCAACGCCCCGGTTTGGCCGGCAGCGGGACGCCGCGCTCGCCGAGCAGGTCGCGCAGGATCGCCGGGTCGTCCGTGATGATCCCGTCCACGCCCCAGTCCAGCAGCCGCGTCATGTCGGCGCGCTGGTTCACGGTCCAGGGCAGCACGGCCAGGCCG
>NZ_JBFUCI010000553.1:0-3467 GCF_056405335.1 Variovorax sp. P1_H12_2 | reverse complement strand
ATCGTGGACAGCGTGAAGCGCGTGACGGACATCATGGGCGAGATCACGGCGGCGAGCCAGGAGCAGACCTCGGGGATCGAGCAGATCAACCAGGCGATCACGCAGATGGACCAGGTGACGCAGCAGAACGCGGCGCTGGTGGAAGAGGCCGCGGCGGCCGCCGGCTCGCTGCAGGAACAGGCGTCGAGCCTGGTGCAGGCGGTGAGCGTCTTCAAGGTGGGAGCCGGCAGCGGCGGACGCAGCGAGCCTGCATTCGGAGGGCCTCGCGCGGACGGCTGAACCGAATTTTCAAAGCCAGCCCTTCAGGACTGGCGACCCGCTGCCGATAACCCGGAGAGAGTCATTTCCCAACCACGCAGGTCGTGAGCATGTGCAGGCTCGAATTCGAATCCGGACGCGGTGCATCCGCACGCGCGTCGAACCCATTGGAAAGCGCTGAAGCGAATGCGTGTCAATCTACCCGTCAACGACCAGGAATATCGGCTGCCGAAGGGCGCAGCCCTGGTGTCCCGCACCGATCTCAAGGGGCGCATCACCTACGTCAACCCGACCTTCGTGGAGGTCAGCGGCTACGCCCTCGATGAGCTCATGGGCAAGGCCCACAACATCGTGCGCCATCCCGACATGCCGCCGGAGGCCTTCTCCGACATGTGGGACACGCTGGCTCGCGGCCTGCCCTGGACCGGCCTGGTCAAGAACCGCCGCAAGAACGGCGATTTCTACTGGGTCCAGGCGAACGTGACGCCGATCCACCGCAACGGCGTGACCGAGGGCTACATGTCGGTGCGCCGAGAACCCGATCGTGCCGAAGTCGACCAAGCCGGGCGGATCTATCGCCGCATTCTCGACGGCCAGGCATCGGGCCTGCGGATCTTCCAGGGGGAGGTGGTCTCCCGCGGCATCTCGGACCCGATCGGCAGCCTGCGCCGCATTCCGATCCGGCGCCGGATTTCCGGGGTCGCCGCCGGTGCCGCGATGCTCTCGCTGGGCATCGGCGCCGTGGCCTGGTCGGCGGTCGCACCGCTCGCCGCGGCATCGAGCGCGCCCGGCTGGTTGCCGACGCTGATCGCGGGAGCGTCGCTGGGCTCCGCGCTGGCCTGGATCGGTCTGGGTCATTTCCTCGCACGCACGGTCTTCCAACCGCTGGATCAGGCCGTGTGCGTTGCGCAGGCCATCGCGGGCGGCGCGTTGACCGAGTTCCAGATCCGTCCCGGCGACGAGACCAAGGGCTTGCTGCGGGCGCTGAACCAGATGAGCGCGAACCTGTTCGCGATCGTTGCGGATGTCGGGGCCAGCGTCGCCGGCGTGATGACCGCCTCGGGCCAGATCGCCGCGGGCAACCAGGACCTGTCGTCGCGCACCGAGGAGCAGGCGAGTGCGCTGGAACAGACCGCGGCCTCGATGGAAGAGCTCACGAGCACCGTGAAGCAGAACGCCGACAACGCGCGCCAGGCCGACGAGCTCGCAGCCTCTGCATCGGAGGTGGCTGTGAAGGGCGGGGAGGTGGTGAGCCAGGTGGTCGACACCATGGCCTCGATCAACGCGTCCTCGCGCCGGATCGTCGACATCATTGGCGTCATCGACGGCATCGCCTTCCAGACCAACATCCTGGCGCTGAACGCCGCGGTGGAAGCCGCGCGGGCCGGCGARCAGGGCCGGGGCTTCGCGGTGGTGGCGGCCGAGGTGCGCARCCTCGCGCAGCGCTCSGCSGSCGCGGCCAAGGAGATCAAGGGCCTGATCGACGACTCGGTGGGCAAGGTCGGCGCGGGCAGCGCGCTGGTGGCCGARGCGGGCAAGACCATGGAAGAGATCGTCGGYAGCGTGAAGCGCGTGACCGACATCATGGGCGAGATCACGACGGCGAGCCGGGAGCAGACCTCGGGGATCGAGCAGATCAACCAGGCCATCACGCAGATGGACCAGGTGACGCAGCAGAACGCGGCACTGGTGGAAGAGGCCGCGGCCGCCGCGCAGTCGCTGCAGGCGCAGGCCGGGGGCCTGGTGGACGCAGTCAGCGTCTTCAGGATGGATGCCGGGGGCAGCACCCGCGGCAAGAGCAAGTTTCAAGTCATGGAGTCAACGAAATGAACGCAGATCAAGGCAAGCAGTCCCTCCAGGAAGCAGCCGCTCCGGCGGCGCGCGCGGCCAGGCCGCTCGAGTTTCTTTCCTTCACGCTGGGCGAGGAGGAATACGGCATCGACATCCAGAAGGTRCAGGARCTGCGCGGCTACGACGCGGTGACGCGGATCGCGAACGCGCCGGAGTACATCAAGGGGGTGGTGAACCTGCGCGGRATCATCGTTCCGATCATCGACATGCGGATCAAGTTCGCGCTGGGGACGCCGAGCTAYGACCAGTTCACGGTGGTGATCGTGCTGAACATCRGRGGSCGGGTGGTGGGGATGGTGGTGGACAGCGTGTCGGACGTGATCACGCTGTCGCCGGARCAGATCAAGCCGGCGCCGGCRATGGGCTCGGTGCTGGACACGGACTACCTGATCGGGCTGGGGACGCTGGACGAGCGGATGCTGATCCTGGTGGACATCGACCGGCTCATGTCGAGCGASGAMATGGGCCTGATCGAGGCCGCCGCGGTCTGAAATAAAGCGAACTTCCAACTCCGAGCCCCCTCATGAATCTCCTGTCCAACGTTCGCATCGGAACCCGCCTCGCCATCGGCTTCGCCATCGTCCTGGGCCTGACGATGGTCTCGACCACGATTGCGCTGGTCAGTGCGCGAAACAACGCGGAAGCCACCCGCCACATGATGCAGATGCCGCTGGCCAAGGAGCGGCTCATCGCGGACTGGTACGTGCTGACCTATTCGGCCATCGCGCGCACCTCGATGATCGCCAAGACCACCGACGAGACGCTGCCCGTCACCTTCGCCGAGGTGATTTCCGACAGYGTCAAGAAGGGCAGCGAGACCATGGCGAAGGTCGAGGCGCTGCTGGCGACCGACTCCGAGAAGGCGACCTTCAAGTCGATCGTCGAGCTGCGCGCGAAGTACCAGGCCGCCAAGGAGCTGGTGGGCAAGGCGAAGGCGAGCGGTAACGCGGAGGAGACGGAGCGCGTCTTCAAGGCGTCGTTCCTGCCGGCGGCGAAGGCCTACGAAAGCCGCGTGCTCGAATTGCTGTCGATGGAACGGCAGGCGATCGACGACATGGGCCGCGCGATCGATGCGGCCAACGAGCGCGGCGTCGTCCTGCGGCTTCTGCTGAGCATCCTGACGGTGGTCCTCGGCAGCCTGTTCGCGTGGTTCATTTCGCGCAGCATCACGAGGCCGCTCGACAAGGCGGTCAAGGTGGCGGAGTCGGTGGCGGCGGGCGACTTGAGCACGCGCATCCAGGTGGAAAGCCGCGACGAGACCGGCCAGCTGATGCAGGCGCTGAAGCACATGAACGACAGCCTCGCGAAGGTGGTGGGCGAAGTGCGCAGCGGCACCGACACGATCGCGACGGCGTCGA
>NZ_JBFUCI010000552.1:0-3476 GCF_056405335.1 Variovorax sp. P1_H12_2 | reverse complement strand
CGATGGGCCTGGGCAAGGACATCATCGGCAATCCGGTGGTGGCCGACCTCGCCAAGATGCCGCACGTGCTGGTGGCCGGAACCACCGGTTCGGGCAAGTCGGTCGGCATCAACGCGATGATCCTGAGCCTGTTGTACAAGGCCGAGGCGCGCGATGTGCGCCTGCTGATGATCGACCCGAAGATGCTCGAGATGTCGGTCTACGAAGGCATTCCGCACCTGCTGGCGCCGGTCGTGACCGACATGCGGCAGGCGGCCCACGGCCTCAACTGGTGCGTGGCCGAGATGGAGCGCCGCTACAAGCTTATGAGCAAGCTGGGGGTGCGCAACCTGGCCGGCTACAACGTCAAGATCGACGAGGCGAAGGCGCGCGAGGAGTTCATCTACAACCCCTTCAGCCTGACACCCGACAGCCCCGAGCCGCTCGCGCGCGAACCGCACATCGTGGTCGTGATCGACGAGCTGGCCGACCTGATGATGGTGGTCGGCAAGAAGATCGAGGAGCTGATCGCACGGCTGGCGCAGAAGGCGCGCGCGGCCGGCATCCACCTGATCCTGGCGACGCAGCGGCCCAGCGTGGACGTGATCACCGGCCTGATCAAGGCCAATATCCCGACCCGCATCGCCTTCCAGGTGTCGAGCAAGATCGACTCGCGCACCATCCTCGACCAGATGGGCGCCGAGGCGTTGCTGGGCATGGGCGACATGCTCTACATGCCGAGCGGCACCGGCCTGCCGGTGCGCGTGCACGGTGCCTTCGTGAGCGATGAGGAAGTCCACCGCGTCGTGGCCTACCTGAAGTCGCAGGGCGAACCGGACTACATCGAGGGCGTGCTCGAAGGCGGCACGGTCGACGGCGACGGCGATGTGCTGGGAGAGGGCGGCAGCGACGGCGGCGAGAAGGACCCGATGTACGACCAGGCGGTCGAAGTCGTGCTCAAGCACCGCAAGGCCAGCATCTCGCTGGTGCAGCGCCATTTGAAGATCGGCTACAACCGCGCCGCCCGGCTGGTCGAGGACATGGAGAACGCCGGCCTGGTGAGCGCGATGAGCGGCAGCGGCCAGCGCGAGATCCTGGTGCCGGCAAGGACGGAATAAGCTCGCCCCCAGGTAGTTGCCTCGAGTCGCTGCCAGAGGCAGYGGCTCTTCGAAGCCGTCCAAGCCTGCGCAGGCAGGCTCGGAGCCGCGGCTTCTCAGCCCCCTACCGGGGGCAACACCAGCGGCCTGGCAAAGCCAGTTCCGCGGTGTTTCACCCACGGGCCTGGCTGCGCCGGCCGGGCCCCTGACCGGCCCRGTTTTGTCGGCCTTGAAGGAACGGAATGTTGATGAAGAAATTGATTGCAGGCGCCTTGCTGGCGGCGGTGGCGGGCGGTACCTGGGCCGGTGGCATGGAAAGCCTCGAGGCTTTCGTGAAGACGGTCAAGTCCGGCCGCGCGGAATTCACGCAGACCGTGACGGCGCCGCCCAAAGAGGGCCAGGAATCGCGCCCCAAGGTCTCGACCGGCAGCTTCGAGTTCCAGCGGCCGGGCAAATTCAGGTTCGACTACAAGAAGCCCTTTGTCCAGAGCATCGTCGCCGACGGCGACACGCTGTGGCTCTATGACGCCGACCTGAACCAGGTCACGCAGCGCAAGCAGGCGCAGGCGCTCGGGTCCACGCCCGCCGCGCTGATCGCCGCCGCGCCCGACCTGCGCGCGCTGCAGGCCGATTTCGCGCTCGAGGCCGCCCCCGAGCGCGACGGGCTGCAATGGGTCAAGGCGACGCCGAAGAGCAAGGACGGCCAGCTGCAGAGCGTGCAGATCGGCTTCCAGGGCGACGCGCTGTCCGCGCTCGAGATCCTGGACAGCTTCGGTCAGCGCTCGGCGCTGAAGTTCGGCAAGGTCGAGGTCAATCCGCCGCTGCCGGCCGGGACCTTCCAGTTCAAGGTGCCGAGCGGCGCCGACGTGATCCGCCAGTAGTGCCGGCCGCGGATGGCCACCTCCACCCACCAACCTCTCGCTGAACGACTTCGCCCGCGCACCCTGGGCGAGGTGATCGGCCAGCAGCACCTGCTGGGCCCCGGCATGCCGTTGCGCATCGCCTTCGAATCCGGCCAGCCGCATTCGTGCATCCTCTGGGGCCCGCCCGGCACCGGAAAGACGACCATCGCGCGACTGATGGCCGATGCCTTCGATGCCCAGTTCCTGAGCATCAGCGCGGTGCTCGGCGGCGTGAAGGACATCCGCGACGCGGTCGAACGCGCCACCTCGGCACGCGACGGACTCGAGCAGCGCCGAACCATCGTCTTCGTCGACGAGGTGCACCGCTTCAACAAGAGCCAGCAGGACGCCTTCCTGCCGCACGTGGAGTCGGGCCTGTTCACCTTCATCGGCGCGACCACCGAGAACCCGTCCTTCGAGGTCAATTCGGCGCTGTTGTCGCGGGCCGCGGTGTATGTGCTGCAGCCTCTGGGCGAGGCCGATCTCAAGAAGATCGTGGAGCGGGCGCAGGGCATCCAGGCGGTGCCGGCGATCGACGCCGAGGCCGTCGACCGCCTGGTGGCCTATGCCGATGGCGACGCCAGGCGCCTGCTCAATACGCTCGAGACGCTGGCGGTGGCGGCCCGCGCCGAGAAGCTCGACACCCTCACGGACGAATGGCTGCTGCGGGTGCTCGGCGAGCGGCTGCGGCGCTACGACAAGGGCGGCGAGCAGTTCTACGACACCATCTCCGCCCTGCACAAGTCGGTGCGCGGCAGCGATCCGGATGCGGCGCTCTACTGGTTCGTCCGAATGCTCGACGGCGGCGCCGATCCGCGCTACATGGCGCGCCGGCTGGTGCGCATGGCGAGCGAGGACATCGGCCTGGCCGATCCGCGTGCGCTGCGCCTGGCGCTCGATGCCGCCGAGGTCTATGAGCGGCTCGGGACACCCGAAGGCGAACTGGCGCTGGCCCAGTGCGTGGTCTATCTCGCGGTGGCGCCGAAGTCCAACGCGGTCTACAAGGCCTACAACGAGGTCAAGGCCTTCATCCAGTCGGACGGCACGCGGCCGGTCCCGATGCACCTGCGCAATGCGCCGACCAAGCTCATGAAGCAGCTCGACTACGGCAAGGGCTACCGCTACGCGCACGACGAGGAGGGCGGCTTCGCGGCCGGCGAGAGCTATCTGCCCGAGGGCGTCGATCCGCCTGCGTTCTACCGTCCGGTGGAGCGCGGCCTCGAAATCCGTATTGCGGAAAAACTACGCGAATTGCGAAAACGCAACCAGGACGCCAGCCGCTGATACGCAGCTGCAGCCGCATCGGTACTCCCTTGCACGGCCCACCTGCTTGGCGATCCGCCAGCGGGAAAACCCCGTCGAATACGCGCTGGAACGGCGATCTGGCGTCACTACAATCCCGCCACAAACCCGCCGTCGTCACATGTTGGCGGGTTTTTTGCTAAGGGAGCCCCAGCGCTTGATCAGTGCGCAGGGCCAGCCGGGCGCCTCTCGAGGG
>NZ_JBFUCI010000551.1:0-3477 GCF_056405335.1 Variovorax sp. P1_H12_2 | reverse complement strand
ATCTGGTACTGGGCCTCGGCGCTGGAGGCCAGGCTGTGCGCCCGGCAGGAGGTCGCGCTGGTCGGCGGCGGCAACTCGGCCGGCCAGGCCGCGGTGTTCCTGTCGCAGCATGCGGCCAAGGTCAACGTGCTGGTGCGCGGGCCCTCGCTGGCGGCCACCATGTCGCGCTACCTGATCGATCGCATCGAAGCCACGGACAACATCGCGCTGCGCCCGCACACCGAACTGGTGGCGCTGCACGGCGAGCCGGCCAGCGGCCTGAACGGCGCGACCTGGCGCCATCGCCTGAGCGGCAGGCAGGAGGATTGCCCGGCGCGCAACATCTTCCTCTTCATCGGCGCGGTGCCCGAAACCGATTGGCTTGCGGGCTGCGGCGTTGCGCTCGACAAGCACGGCTTCGTGCTCACGGGCCAGGCGGCGCGCGGCGGCTTTCCGGCCAAGACCGCGGGGACGCTCGAATCGAGCATCCCCGGCGTGTACGCGGTCGGTGACGTGCGCGCGGGCTCGGTCAAGCGCGTCGGCGGCGCCATCGGCGAAGGCGCTGCGGTGGTGGCGCTGATCCACCAGCACCTGGCGGCGTCGGCCGTCGCGGCGGCCTGAGCGGCTCGGGGCCCTGCAGGAAAACCGGTCCAGCGCTATGCTGGCCGGCTTCGCCACCCGCACGGATTCCCCGACATGCCTCAWGCGCCCATCGACGCCTATTCCTGGCCCACGCCCAACGGCCACAAGATCCACATCATGCTGGAGGAATGCGGCCTTCCCTATGTCGCGCATCCGGTCAACATCGGCAAAGGCGACCAATTCGAGCCCTCCTTCCTCGCGATCAGTCCCAACAACAAGATACCGGCCATCACCGATCCCCAAGGGCCGGATGGCAAGCCGATCTCGCTGTTCGAGTCCGGCGCCATCCTGGTCTACCTGGCCGGCAAGACCGGCAAGTTTCTTCCGGCCAGCGACCGCGCACGCTACGAGACGCTGCAGTGGCTGATGTTCCAGATGGGCGGCGTCGGCCCGATGCTCGGCCAGGCGCACCACTTCCGCATGTATGCGCCCGAGAAGATCGGCTACGCGATCGACCGCTACAGCAACGAGGCCAAGCGCCTCTACGGCGTGATCGACAAGCAGCTGTCGAACAACAAGTTCATCGCTGGCGAGAGCTATTCGATCGCCGACATCGCGATCTTTCCCTGGCTGCGCAGCTGGGAGAACCAGGGCATCGTGCTCACCGACTATCCGCACCTGGAGCGATGGTTCGACGGCATCGCCGCACGCCCGGCGGTCCAGCGCGGCGTCAAGGTGCTGGCCGACCTGCGTCAGCCGATCACGGGTGACAAGGAACGCGAAATCCTGTTCGGCAAGACGCAATATCAGCGCCGCTGAAAAACGCCGGCGCGCCGATGCCCCCATTCGCAGGTTAGAATCGAAGGCTCGTCGGGGTGTAGCGCAGCCTGGTAGCGCATCTGGTTTGGGACCAGAGGGTCGAAGGTTCGAATCCTTTCGCCCCGACCATGAAAAAAGTGAACGCCTGCAAGGACTTCGGTTCTTGCAGGCGTTTTGCTTTTTGGGGGTCGATTTTTAACTGCTGACTGAAATGTCCAACGGTGTGATGCCTCGACAGCTTCGACGACGACCACCTGGTCCGCTCGAGAAGCCCTCCCCTCACCGTTCCGGTTCGTTCAGGGGTTGAAGCCACTCCACAGCGGCCATGGCGGGCGCCATCGATCGCAGCCGCTCGTCGCGCCAAAGATCAGCCGCGACCTCCTCGAGCTGCTCGGGGTCCACCGTTCGCCACTGGCGCTGCAGCTGGTGGGCACAGGCTGCAATCCAGGTTTGTGCGCTGATTGGGTCCATGCGCATACTGTACGCCCATCCAGTATTTTTTTGCAGGTGTTTGCAATCGTCTACCGGTGTCGACGCGAGGGCCACTTGCTCGATGCGGAACCCCGCGGCGCGATGGGCAAGTTGCTCAAGTAGGACATCAGGGCCACCTAGATCTGGGGGGCGACCCGTGATCGCCACGTGCATGAAGTCGACGCGGCTGTCGGGTCGTGAACGCCTCTTCAAATGGCCGGTGGTCTTCCCTTTCGGGCAAAAAAGTTGCCCCCGCGCCCAATGTCCGCGTCGAACCAACCGCGCAATGATCGAAGGCGCAAGGTCGCGCGCCATGGGTCGAGTCGGCCGGTACGATGCCCTGCGAGGTCGGCCAGCGCCGCGGGCCATACGACGCGGGAGTCGGTGTACGCACGAACTGTGAAGAAGATCCGCCATGGAATCCGACATCAAAGCCAAGGCGCCGTTGCGTCAGCGAATGATCAGCGAGCTCCAGGAGCTCGTGGTCCTGACTGCCTACYTCTTCATCGTCATCTGGGCGATGAACGTGATGAAAGCCGCAGTGCTGCGCAGCCATGGCATCGAGTTCGTCTTCTGGGGCGTGGCGATTGTGAAAGCCCTGCTGCTCGCCAAGTTCGTGATGCTGGGCAGGGCTCTGAAGCTGGGGGGGCACAACGCTCATCGCCCACTCATCTGGCCGGTGCTGCGCAAGACTTTCACCTTCCTGATGCTGCTGATCTTCCTGACGATCGTCGAGGAGGTCGTGGTGGGATTGTTCCATCATCGATCGATCGGTGAATCGCTTGGCGAGCTGTTCGGCCAGCGGCTGCTGGAGTCGCTGGCCGGCGCGCTGCTTCTGCTGCTCGTACTCATTCCCTATTTCGCCTTCCAGGTCATTGCCGAGGCGCTTGGCGAAGGCCGGCTGGTGAGAATGCTTCTTGTCGACCGGAATGCGACAGGAAAAGGGTAGTTCGCAACACCCTCTACAGAGATCAATCTGTGGAGCGCCATGAATGGCTCACGCGCTCTCTCCTGGCCGTGCTGCTGCTTGGGGGGCCCACCCGTCCGATCAACCCGCCGATCACGCATGTCGATGCGAACCGCTGCTGCAAGCCGCCGGGGTGCCATCGACCACTATTCCTATGAGGTGGTCGGGCTTCGATTCCCGGAAGATCATCTGCGAATCACTTCCGCACCGTGCGGCCCTGCACAACCCTCGCGGACGACACCCCTGGCGCAAGTGACTTCCGGCGGATGGGCGACTGGCGGACGCACGACTTCCGGATGCACGACTTCCGGCCGCATGGATTGCAGCGACGCAATCGGGTGGTGAGGCAAATCTTCTGCCCCAAAGGGAAGAGTGTGGTGACAGGGCGGAGCGCGACGCTGACAAACTGGGCCGCTCGCTCGTTGGGCACCGAGGTAGTTACCGAGACGTTCGCTGGGGCTCTGCCTTGATCTTCGGCGCCCGCTTCACATGCATCGTCTTCGCGATCCGCTGGCGTGCCTGCCACTCGTCGTAGTCGCTCTGGCCGCCGAGCCAGAGCCGCGCCGCGCCGCCACGGTCGGCGCCAAGCCAGGCCTCCAGGCGAATCGCCAGCTCGGGCGAGATGGCGGCGTTGCCATTGATCACGCGCGAGAGCGCCA
>NZ_JBFUCI010000550.1:0-3481 GCF_056405335.1 Variovorax sp. P1_H12_2 | reverse complement strand
GCGTCGAGGACGTGGTGCGGCGGGTCGACAACGTGCGAACGGTGGTCAACGAACTGGTGGTCGGGCCGCCGACCACCTTCCAGGATCGCTCCAACGACACTTTCATCACCGGCAAGGTCAAGGCTTCGCTGCTCGATGCCAAGGACATCTTCGCCAATTCGTTCAAGGTCGTGACCGAGCGCGGCACGGTCTACCTGATGGGCATCGCGACCCGCCGCGAGACCGATCGCGCGACCGACATCGCGCGCGGCGTTTCGGGCGTCACGAAGGTGGTGCGCGTGGTCGAGATCGTCACCGAGACCGAGCTGCAGAACCAGTTGCAGCAACAGTCCCAGCCAGGCGGCACCGGCGCGTCGGGCAGCGCACCGGCCTCGCGTTCGAGCGTGCCGCTGCCGCCGATGGAGCCGCTGCCGCCGCTGCCCTCGTCGTCGCAGCCGCCGGCCAACGGCGGCGTCACGACCTCACCGGTGCGCTGATCGGCCCCTTTGGAGGGCCGCGCCCAGGCCGGCGCCGGGCCGCCAGCGCGGCGAAGTCCGCGCTTCGCGCTGACGGGCGGCCTGCGACTTCCCCCTCGGGGGGCAGCGACCCACACGAAGTGGGGGAGCGTGGGGGCCCTCAGGCCGGCGCCGGGCCGCCCCAAGGCGGCCTGCGGCCCCCTCGGGGGGCAGCGACCCACACGAAGTGGGGGAGCGTGGGGGCCCTATTTCAGCCGGGTGATCAGGCTGGAGGTGTCCCAGCGCCTGCCGCCGGCCTGCTGCACGTCGGCATAGAACTGGTCGACCAGCGCGGTCACCGGCAAGCGCGCGCCATTGCGCTTGGCTTCGTCGAGCACCAGGCCGAGGTCCTTGCGCATCCAGTCGACCGCGAAGCCGTAGTCGAACTTGCCTTCGATCATGGTCTTGCCGCGGTTGTCCATCTGCCAGCTCTGGGCCGCGCCCTTGCCGATGACGGCGAGCACCGCATTCATGTCCAGGCCGGCGCGCTGGCCGAAGGCGATGGCCTCGGACAGGCCCTGCACCAGTCCGGCGATCGCGATCTGGTTGACCATCTTGGCGAGCTGGCCCGCGCCGCTCTCGCCGAGCAGCGTGACGGCGCGCGCGAAGGCCGCGATCACGGGCTCGACCTTGGCGAAGGTGGCCGGGTCGCCGCCGCACATCACGGTCAGCGCGCCGTTCTGGGCGCCGGCCTGGCCGCCGGAGACCGGGGCGTCGATGAACTGCAGGCCGCGTTCGAGCGCCGCCTTGGAGAGCTCTCGCGCCACGTCGGCCGAGGCGGTCGTGTGGTCGACGAACACCGAGCCCGGGGCCATGCCCGCGAAGGCACCGTTGTCGCCCAGCACCACCGAGCGCAGGTCGTCGTCGTTGCCGACGCAGCAGAACACGATGTCGGCGTTGGACGCGGCGCCGCGCGGGGTTGCGGAGTGGCTCACCGAGGCCGAAGCCTGCGGCTTGAATTCCGCTTCCCAGTCCTTGGCCTTGCCGGCGCTGCGGTTGTAGACCGTGACGTGGTGGCCGGCCAGCGCGAGATGGCCCGCCATGGGGTAGCCCATCACGCCGAGGCCGAGGAAGGCGACCTTCTGCGAGGGGACGGGTTCGTAGGTTTTGGGGTTGAGGCTCATGCCTCCAAGCTTAGCGCGAGCTTCAGACGATCGCGAAGTGTTCTGTCCCCGCCGACAGGTCGGTGGTGCGCGCGCGCTGGCTGTTGAGCTTGATCTGCAGCCGCAGGTCGTTGGCCGAGTCGGCGTTGCGGATCGCGTCGTCGAGGCTGATCGCGTTGCCCTCGAACAGGTCGAACAGCGCCTGGTCGAAAGTCTGCATGCCCAGGTTGCGGCTCTTCTTCATGATCTCCTTGATCTCGCCGACCTCGCCCTTGAAGATCATGTCGGAGATCAGCGGCGTGTTCAGCAGGATCTCGACCGCGGCGATGCGGCCGTGGCCGTCCTCGGTCGGGATCAGCCGCTGCGAGACCAGCGAGCGCAGGTTCAGCGACAGGTCCATCAGGAGCTGGGCCCGGCGCTCCTCGGGGAAGAAGTTGATGATGCGGTCCAGCGCCTGGTTGGCGCTGTTGGCGTGCAGCGTCGCCATGCACAGGTGGCCGGTCTCGGCGAAGGCCACGGCGTGCTCCATGGTCTCGCGGTCGCGGATTTCGCCCATCAGGATCACGTCAGGCGCCTGGCGCAGCGTGTTCTTGAGGGCAGCCTCCCAGCTGTCGGTGTCGATGCCGACCTCGCGCTGGGTGACCACGCAGTTCTTGTGCGGGTGCACGAACTCGACCGGGTCCTCGACCGTCACGATGTGGCCGTAGGAGTTCTCGTTGCGCCAGTCGATCATCGCGGCCAGCGTGGTCGACTTGCCCGAGCCGGTGGCGCCGACCAGGATCGTCAGGCCGCGCTTGGTCATCGCCACGTCCTTGAGCACCTGCGGCATGCCCAGGCCGTCGATGGTCGGCAGCTTGGCCGGAATGGTCCGCAGCACCATCCCGACCTTGCCCTGCTGGACGAAGGCATTGACGCGGAAGCGGCCGATGCCGGTCGGCGAGATCGCGAAGTTGCACTCCTTGGTGCGCTCGAACTCGGCCGTCTGGCGGTCGTTCATGACCGAGCGCGTGAGCGCCAGCGTGTGCTGGGCGCCGAGCGCCTGGGCAGACACCTTGGTGACCTTGCCGTCGACCTTGATCGCGGGCGGGAAGTCGGCCGTGATGAACAGGTCGCTGCCGTTGCGGCTCACCATGAGCTTGAGCAGGTCGTTGATGAACTGGCTGGCTTGATCGCGTTCCATGACGGTACTCCGGTGCGGCTGCGCTAGGGCTGGGTCAGCCGGGGAAATTCTCGGGGATCTTGGCCTTCCCGCGCGCTTCGGCGGAGGAAATGACACTGCGGCGCACCAGGTCCGTGAGGTTCTGGTCCAGCGTCTGCATGCCCTGGCCGCTGCCGGTCTGGATCGACGAATACATCTGCGCCACCTTGCCTTCGCGGATCAGGTTGCGGATGGCGGGCGTGCCCAGCATGATCTCGTGCGCCGCCACGCGGCCCTGGCCGTCCTTGGTCTTGCACAGCGTCTGCGAGATCACCGCCTGCAGCGACTCCGACAGCATGGCGCGGATCATTTCCTTTTCCTCGCCCGGGAAGACGTCGATGATCCGGTCGATGGTCTTGGCCGCCGACGAGGTGTGCAGCGTGCCGAACACCAGGTGGCCGGTCTCGGCTGCGGTCATCGCCAGGCGGATGGTCTCGAGGTCGCGCATTTCGCCGACCAGGATCGCGTCCGGGTCCTCGCGCAGGGCCGAGCGCAGCGCATTGGCGAAGGACAGCGTCATCGGCCCGACCTCGCGCTGGTTGATCAGGCACTTCTTGGAGTCGTGCACGAACTCGATCGGGTCTTCCACCGTGAGAATGTGGCCGTACTCGGTCTCGTTCAGGTAGTTGACCATTGCCGCCAGCGTGGTCGACTTGCCCGAGCCGGTGGGGCCGGTGACGAGCACC
>NZ_JBFUCI010000549.1:0-3484 GCF_056405335.1 Variovorax sp. P1_H12_2 | reverse complement strand
GGCTGCCTCCCGACCCGATGGTGTAGAACGGATCGAAGACCACGTCGTTCCATACAGTCGGCGTGTAGTCACGGCCGAGGCGGACTTCACCGAGGATGCCCGACAGGCTCACCGTCGAACGACGGCTGAAAAATTGGACCGCCGATCCGGCGCGGCCATCGTCGTTGTTCAGTTGCGACTCGAGCCAAAAACTGGCGGCCAGGCCGCCACCGAGGTCTTCCGTGCCACGAAAGCCCAGACGGCTCGAACCGAGGCCCGAGTTCGACAGCGCCCACTGGGTGGTTGTCACGCCGGCAGTGCTTTCGTTCCGGTAGTAGCTGACGGCAGCGTCCAGAGTGCCGAACAAGGTGACGGACGACTGAGCTGAGGCGACACCCACGAGGTTCAGTGCAGCCAGAGCAATTAGCGTTTTTTTCATTTCAAGTTCTTCAAGTTTGGATAGAGATGCCTGGCACCCTTGTCTCCCCCTGTCCGCCGAGCCATCTTCCTTATGGGAAGCTGGCGCGAAGGCACGCCAGACTTGTTTCATCTGGATTCCAAAGCCCTGCGAACTGCGACCAAAGTCGCTGTTCGTTGCAGGTCTCAATGGGATGGCGCTGCTGACGGGGGACTCTAGGCGGGGGCCTTCCCGCTGGGCATCGTCGGTTCAGACGGATTCCATTGCCTGGGTCCGCGGTGCAATTCGTCGCATGCGACTAGGTGTTTTTCCGAGGGCGCGCCGGAGCGGCTGCCAAAAACGATTAGAGGCCTTAGAATCCGACGCCACTCTTCGCCAGCAGTTGTCCATGTCGTCGCCCCCCTCTGCCACTCTGGCTTGCGAGCGTGCGTTGGCGCACGCCGGCAAGTTCGACCTCCCGGGTTCCAACGCCTCACTGGTGCATCGCCAAGTGGTCACCGACCGCGTCGAGCGCGGCGCCGCTGCCAAACTGGTGCTGGTGCGTGCGCCCGCTGGCTTTGGCAAGACCACGGCATTGCGCCAGATTCACGAACAGCTGCAGGCGCGCGGCATCGCGACGGCATGGATCACGCTCGACGCGGCCGACAACGACGTGCCCCGCTTCCTCAGTTGTCTGGCGGAAGCCGTAGCCCGTCTGCAGATCGCCGACGATGGGCAAACCAGAGGCGATGCCGATGCGGTTGCGCTGCTCGAGCGAGAGGGGCCCCCGTTTGCACTGTTCCTGGATGAATTCGAGGTCCTGCAGTCTCCCGCCGTGCTGGCGCTGCTGCGCGAGATCGTCGCGCGCTTGCCGCGCAACGGGCGGCTGGTGGTCGGTTCGCGCCACCTGCCCGATCTGGATCTCGGCCGGTTGCGCGTGCGCGGACAGTTGATGGAGATCGACGTCGAGGCATTGCGTTTCAGCGTGGAAGAGACGCGCGACTTCCTGAAGGCGCGTGGCCTGCCGGCGCTGTCCCACGACGTGCTGGAGACACTGCACGCACGCACGGAGGGTTGGGTCGCGGCGCTCATGCTTGCTGCCATCACGCTCGAACGCCACGACGATCCGGCCAACTTCGTGCACCGACTGTCCGGCGGCAGCGGCGTCATCGCCGAGTACCTGGCCGAAGACGTGCTCGGCCGCCAGCCACCGGAGGTGCGCGATTTCCTGATGCGCACCAGCATCCTGCGGCAGTTGAGCCCTTCGCTGTGCCAGGCGTTGCTGCCGCGTACCGACTGCGCACGCATGCTGGCGCACCTGCATGCATCCAGCCTGTTTCTGCTGCCGGTCGAGACCGATGCTGTCGAGCCTCGTTACCGCTTCTACAGCCTGTTCGCCGCATTCCTGCGGGCCCAATTGGCCCGCGAACATCCGGATGAAGTCGTGCGGCTGCACCTGGCCGCCTCTGCATGGTACGAATCGGCCGACCGACCGGTATCCGCCATCGATCATGCGATCGAAGGCGGGGATTTTCCGTATGCGTTGACGCTGCTGTCACGCACGGCGCAGGGCTTTCTGGAAGAAGGGCGCATGCGGTTGCTGGCGCGCTGGTTCGCTGCCATCCCGCGCGCTCAGTTGCGCCAGCATCCGCTGATGCAGGCCATAGAGATCTGGGCGGTCCTGTTCACCCAGGGACCGGCCGAGGCCCACGCCTTGCTGTTCGACAGCGGCATCGCGACGAGCCACGACGCCATCATCGGTGCCCACGTGAATGCGCTGCGTCCACTGTTGCTCGCCATGGCGGACCGCTATCCCGAGGCCAACGATCTGGGCCGCGAGGGCCTGGCACGGCTGCCTACCGCGGTGCGCTTTGCAGACACCGTCTTGATCAATTGCATGGCGCACGTCACGGCGGTGTTGGGCGAGACACGCGAGGCCCAGCGGCTGCTCGATTCGGCCCGCAGCGCGCAGTACGGCAGTGGTTTCAACCGCATGTACACCGAGTCGACGGAGGGCATGCTGGATTTCCAGCGCGGCATGTTCCGCCAGGCCATGGCACGCTTTCGGATCGCGGTGGGCAGCACGCGCTCCAGCTCGTACCGCTACACCGGCGGCAATGCGTGGGCGGGCGTTCTCTACGCGAGCGCGATGTACGAGGCCGACGACCTGGAGTCGGTCGAACGTCTGCTGAACGTCTACCTGCCTCTGGCCCGCGATGTCGGGCTGCCGGACCACATGATCGAGTGCCACGCGATCCGCTCGCGACTGCTTTTCGGACGCGGCGACGTCGATGGCGCGTCGCGCGTGCTGACCGAATTGGAGTCCCTGGGTCACCTGAGAAAACTGCCGCGGGTGGTGGCGTCGGCCAGACTCGAGCGAGCCTGCATGCTCATGCGTCAGGGCAATGCGTTCGGCTCGCGTGCCGAACTGGAGCGCAGTGACGACCGTGAAGTATGGGATCGGGTGGCGCGTCAGCGGCTCCCGGCGCACGAGCTGCTGGACATCGGCATCGGGTGGTTGCGCTGGGAGGTTCAGTTCGGCGATGCGGCTGCGGCGGCCCGGCGCATCGAGGCCGAACTGCCGATGGCGCACGCCGAGTCGCGCATCCGTCGAGCGCACAAGCTTCGGGTGCTGTGGGCGGTGGCACTATGGCGCCAGAACAACGCGCAGGCTGCCGCCGACGCGATGGGCGAGGTGCTGCTGGCGGGCAGCCGCGAGGGCTTCGCGCGGTTGATCCTCGATGAAGGCGCGGCCGTCGTGGGCCCCATTCAGGCGGTGCTCCAGAACCTGAGCAAGGCCTGCCGGCCGGAAGATCCTATCCTGCTGGAGTACGTGCAGCGCTTGCTCGCATCGCTGGGCGGCGACGCGCTGGCTGGTGAATCAGGCCCGGCACCAGCGACGCAAACCCCTTGGCGCGGAGAGCCCATTACCAACAAGGAGTTGCGAGTGCTCAAGCTGGTGGCGGAAGGCTACTCGAACGGCGCGATGGCCGAGAAGCTCTTCATCGCCGAAAGCACCGTGCGTACCCACCTTCGCAGCATCAACATCAAGCTGGCGGCCCAGAATCGCACCCAGGCGGTGTCGATCGCGCGCCGGCACGGCCTGAT
>NZ_JBFUCI010000548.1:0-3525 GCF_056405335.1 Variovorax sp. P1_H12_2 | reverse complement strand
GCGCTGGCCGGCCTGGGTGGCGTGATGTGGGGCTTCTACCGCGAGCAGTTCACGGTCGCGATCGGCGCCGAGGTGCTGGTGCAGATGCTGATCATCGTGATCATCGGCGGTCTCGGCTCGGTCACCGGCTGCTTCGCCGGCGCGATGCTGATCGCGCTCAGTACCAACTACGTGAGCTTCCTGCTGCCCGACATGGCGCTGGTCTCCAACATCCTCGTGATGATGGCGGTGCTGCTGTGGCGGCCGCAGGGCCTCTATCCGGTCAACAAGCACTAGGCGGGCGCCATGTTCAACACGATCCTCTCGGGTGACCTGCCGCGCAGCCGCTGGCTCACGGCGCTCTTGGTGCTGGTGGTGGCCTACCTCGCCACCGCGCCCTTCCTGTTCTCGGGCGCGCGCTCGCTCAACGTGGCGGCGACCATCTGCGTCTTCGTGGTCCTCGTGGCGTCCTTCGACCTGCTGCTGGGCTACTGCGGCGTGGTCTCGTTCGCGCACGCGATGTTCTACGGCATCGGGGCCTACGGCGTCGCGATCGCGATGTACAAGCTCGGGCCGACCTGGAGCGCGATGCTGGTCGGCGCGCTGTCGGGGCTCGGCGTGTCGCTGCTGCTGTCCTTCCTGATCGCGCTGGTGTCGCTGCGGGTCAAGGCGATCTTCTACACGATGATGACGCTGGCGGTGGCCGCCGCCTTCGGCGCCCTGGTGACCCGCATGAGCGGCCTGACCGGCGGCGACGACGGCCGCACCTTCAAGCTGCCCGAGTCGCTGACGCCGGGCTTCCGCCTGTTCGAGAACGACATCCTCGGCACCACGGTCAACGGCAAGGTGCTGGCCTACTACCTCGTCTTCGCTAGCGCCGTGCTGCTGTTCCTGCTGATGCTGCGGGTGGTCAACTCGCGCTTCGGCCGCGTGCTGGAAGCCATCCGAGAGAACGAGTTCCGGGCCGAGGCGATCGGCTACCGCACGCTCTACTACCGCGTGGCGGTCAACTGCCTGGCCGCCGCGCTGGCCACCTGCGCCGGCATCCTGATGGCGCTGTGGCTGCGCTATGTCGGGCCGCAGACCACGGTCGGCTTCAACGTGATGCTCAACATCCTGCTGATGGCGGTGATCGGCGGGCTCGGCACGGTCTACGGCGCGGTGGTCGGCGTGGCGCTGTTCGTGGTGGCCGAGAACTACCTGCAGAGCCTGATGGGCGGCATGAGCGGCTCGCTCGGCGGGGTGCCGCTGCTGGCGGCGCTGTTCCACCCCGACCGCTGGCTGCTGTGGTTCGGCACCGTCTTCGTGCTGTCGGTCTATTTCTTCCCGAGCGGCATCGTCGGCAAGCTGCGGGCGTCCACCAGGGAGGTGTTGTGAATCCACCGGTCGTGCTCGTCGAGGTGCGGGGCAGCGTCCAGGTCATCACGATCAACCGTCCGGCGGTGCGCAATGCGATCAACAAGGAAGTGGCGGTCGCGCTGGCGGCGGCGCTGTCGGAACTCGATGCACGGCCCGAACTGCACGTGGGCATCCTGACCGGCGCCGGCGGCTCCTTCTGCGCCGGCATGGACCTGAAGGCCTTCGCGGCCGGCGGCGACGAGCCGATCGTCGAGGGCAGGGGCTTCGCCGGCATGTGCGAGGCGCCGCGCGCCAAGCCGCTGATCGCGGCGGTCGAGGGCCATGCGGTCGCCGGCGGCTTCGAGATCGCGCTGGCCTGCGACCTGATCGTGGCGGCGCGCGGCGCCAGTTTCGGCCTGCCCGAGGTCAAGCGCGGGCTGGTCGCCTCGTCGGGCGGCCTGATGCGGCTGCCGCACCGCGTTTCGCGCAACCTCGCGATGGAGATGGCGATCATCGGCGACCCGATCACGGCCGAGCAGGCGGCCGCCTGCGGGCTGGTCAACCGGCTGGTGGAGAACGGCGGCGCGCTCGATGCGGCGCTCGAACTGGCGCGGCGCATCGACGCCAACGCGCCGCTCGCGGTCGCGGCCAGCAAGCGGATCGTGGACGCTTCGCGCACCTGGACCGACGACGAGATGTTCGAGCGCCAGCGACCGGTGGCGCGAGCGGTCAACAGCTCCTCGGATGCGCGCGAGGGCGCGACCGCCTTTGCGCAGAAGCGCGCGGCGGTCTGGCAGGGCCACTAGGGACGGGGCAGCCCGATACCAGGGATACCGCGGAACCGGCTTTGCCGGGCCGCTGGTATCGCCCCTTGAGGGGCTGAGGTCCGCGGCTCCAAGCCTGCCTGCGCAGGCTTGGACGGACCCGAAGAGCCGCTGCCTCTGGCAGCGACTCGGGGCGCCGCAGGCGCGTCGGGGGTGTTTCATGCCAGCGAGAAGCTGCTCATCCGCGGCAGCGTGCGCTCGCCGCTCTTCTGGAGGTGCCGCCGCATGCGGCTTTCGGCCTTGGCCTCGTCGCCCTCGAGAATGGCTTCGGTGATGGCGCGGTACTCGGCCACCATCGCCTTCAGGTCGGCGGTGGTCAGCGAGTGATAGAACTGGGCGCGGAACAGGTGCGCCCGCGCCTGCGGCAGCACGCGGTCCAGCTCGCTGCTGTCGGCGATCTCGAACATCACCTTGTAGTAGTTGGCACGTTCGTCGAGCACGCGGTCGAGCGCCTCGGGCGTGCGGGCGCTGATCAGCTTCTGCGCCGCGGCCTCGAAGCGCTTGGCATTGCCTTCGCGGTGGATGTGGGCGGCGGCCAGCCGCGCGGCCAGGCCCGATAGCACTTCCAGCACGCCGAGCAGGCTGGCCGCGTCCTCGCGCGTGAGCGAGCGGATCACCGCGCCGCGGTGCGGCGTGAGATCGACCACGCCGCTCGACGCCAGGATGCGCAGGGCCTCGCGCACGGTGCTGCGGCTGACGCCGAGGTCGCGCGTGAGATCGGCCTCGACCAGCCGCTGGCCCACCGTGAAGCGCCGCATCAGGATGCCCTTGCTGATCGCGTCGGCCACGCGGTCGGGCGTGCTGCGGGGATGGGGCGTTTCGGGCGCCGGCCGGGTGCGGGCGGGCGTCCTGGGTGCGGCGGTCTTGAGGGCGGTGTTCATGCGGCTTCGCGCGCTTGGGGCATGGGGGAAAAGACCCGGAATTGTTGACGTGATTGTCAGGCAATACGCACCGGCCGCAAGGGCTTCGCCCTCGGGTGAACCCTCGAAAGGCCGAAGTCGCAGCGAGTTGGCACAAGACGCAGGGCAGGGCCTTGCCTACGCTCGGCCATCGTCGCGGCGCTGCTGCGTTCAAAGAGGTTCTGGATGTCCGACTCCGTACTGCTGGAGCGTGAAGGCGCCGTCGCACTGCTCACGCTCAATCGCCCCGAACGGGCCAACGTGCTCGACCTCGAGACCGGTCGCGCGCTGGTCGACTGCATCGAGCGGCTGGCCACCGACACGGGCGTGCGCGCCGTGCTGCTGCGGGCCCGCGGCCGGCAATTCTGCGCCGGCGGCGACATCGCCGACTTCGTGGCTGCGGGCGGCGACCTGTCCGGCCTGCTCGACCGCACGATTCCCCCGCTGCACCGCGCGATCCACACGCTGGCGACGCTGCCGGTGCC
>NZ_JBFUCI010000547.1:0-3536 GCF_056405335.1 Variovorax sp. P1_H12_2 | reverse complement strand
AGCCATGCATGTATGTCTTGCAAGCGCTCGTCGCCCCAGAAGGTGTCGAGGCGGCTCATCCACCCAGTGAGCCCAAGAAGCAATACGAGCGACCAAAGCAGCCACACCATCCACAGCCCGAGGGGGTCGTGGCCGATGCAACGCGGCGCGCGGGCGCGAACATAGGCGAGCGTCGCGGTCGCGGAGGGCTTGAGGGCGGCGAGACTGCCATGCCCCTTGGCAAGCACCGCCCACAGCAGGCGCGTGACTACCACGCCGGCCGCTGCGTAGCCTGCGGCGCGATGTACTTGACCGCCGTCGTCCTGAATCGAGCAGAAGATGACCAGTGCGGCCAGCATCCAATGATGAAGGCGGACGGCGACGTCCCAGACCAGGGCACTGCTTCGCGTTGGATCCGCGTTGCCCGAAGTCGGCATAGACTACTTTTCGATCTCGCTCTTCACCGGCTCGAGTGTCTTGGCGTCATAGTAGATCTCGACCTTCTTGCCGGCCTTGTTTCTGCCGTAGATCTCATAGCAGTTGCCGTCGACCTTGAACTTGGAGATCGTGTAACCCTGTGCCTCGATGCTGGCCTTGGCATCGGTTTCCGACATCCATTCGGATTTCGGATAGACCTTGCAGTTCGCCTTGGCGAAGGCAGGCGCCGATGCGAAAGCGGAGAGGCTGAGAACGACGGCGAAGGTAATTTTCTTCATCGATTTTTCCTGGCTCAGTGAACGATTCCAAAAGCTTAGCATTGGTTCGTCATCGCCGACCGGCAATGACGAACGCGCGTCTCTTTGCATGGTGCAGAGGCATCGCCTTGTTGCTGGCGGCGGGCGCGCTGCTGACGTTGCATGGGCCTGTGGGGGCACAGGAGGTGCTCGTCGAGACGACCGGCAAGGGTGATCTCATCACCGTCGCCGCGTCGGCCGAACTGCAGGCTGACGCTGGGACGGTGTGGGGCACGATTTCGGACTACGACCACCTCGCCGAATTCATTCCGGACATCCACAGTTCACGCGTGATCCAGCGCGAAGGCAACAAGCTCCTGGTTGAGCAGACCGGCCAGATCGGCTTCCTGATCTTCCAGCAGTCCGTGCAGGTGACACTGGAGGTGCACGAGTCGCCGCAGCGGCGCATCGTGGCGCACGCTGTGGGCGGCAACCTGAAGGAGATGGAGGGCAGCTACGCATTGGAGAACCTGCCGTCGGGAGGGGTACGCCTCACATATTCCGGGCGTCTGGTGCCAGGGTTCGCCGTGCCGCCGGTCATCGGCGCTCTTGTTGTGCGCAACCTGCTGTCGAAGCAATTCACGGCGTTGGTGCGCGAGATCGTCCGACGCGACCTGGCGGCACGCGGGGCGCCGCGGGCGCCATAGCGAGCGAGGGCGTCGAGCCGTCCGCCGGCCTCCGGGTCGGCGGGCCGGCAAGGGCTTGCCGACGGCGGCGTAGAGCTCCGATACCGGGACCACGCGGCCGTGCAGCGGCAGGATGCGATCGACCTTCAGTCCGAACCCCTCGATGTTGGAGATCAGGTTGAGGTTGTTCGCGTTCGGCACCGCCGGCGGCGGCGAGTTCGGCGCACCGGGCGTGAAGGCATCCGCCTGGATCAGCAGTCTGTCGTTGTCTAGAGACCTGCAATCGGCACCACGCTGGTTTCGTCCGGGAGATCGATCAGGATGACGAACCGCGCGACGTCACAGGCGTCTTCATGCGATCGCCGTGAGGTGTTCGTAGAGGATGAAAGACCCAATGCCGATGAGCAGCACGCCACCAATGGCTTCCGCCCAACGGCCAGCGAGGTTGCCAAGCAGCCGCCCGACCATCACGCCGACGGTGACCATGGCGAAGGTCGCAAAGCCGATGGCGGCGGCCACCGGGAGGATGTTCACGTCCAGGAAGGCCAGGCCGACACCCACGGCCATGGCATCGATGCTGGTCGCGAAGCCGGTGATGGCCAGGAGCCAGAATCCGTGGCGGGTCGGCTTCTCGGCCTCGGCCTCGTCGGGCGCCTGGAGCGCCGCCACGAGCATGCGAATGCCCAGCACGCTCAGCAAGGTGAAGGCGATCCAGTGGTCCCAGTCCTTGACGTATCCGGACGCGGCATAGCCGAGCGCCCAGCCGACCAGCGGCGTGATGGCCTCGATGACGCCGAAGATGGCGCCGGTTCGCAAGGCCTCGGACCAGCGGGGTTTCTGCAGGGCGGTGCCCTTGCCGACGGCGGCGGCAAAGGCATCGGTCGACATGGCGAGGGCCAGCAACGCGGTGGAAGCGAGATTCATGTGAGGGTCGTTCTTCTACGGTCGGGCGAGAGCGCAAGGGCACGCCTCCGCTGCCCGACCTGCGTCGCGGGGACATGCCGATGGTCTCGCCAACCGAAGAACGGTTGCCGGCGCCACGGCATGCGAGACGCCGAGTGTGTTGACGCAGGCGCTTCCAGAAACGAAAGCCGGCTACTCCCCAAGGGAACCCTAAGTATAGGGACCGAAGCTGACCGTCTGCTCTCTCCGATGCCGACCTTTCCCCAACTGCGCGCCCTGCTTGCGCAGAAGGAAAGGTCCAGATCGGCGGTCGCCAACCGGGGCGGGAGCCTGGCTTAGCTACCGATCTCTTCTGAACGCATCAGCGCTTCGATCAGCGGGCAGCTGACTTTGCGCTTGGACGTCGAGCATTGACTGACCAAGTCCTCGAGTGCCGAAGCGAGTACCTGCAAGGCCTGGATGCGCTGTCGTACGTCTGCCAGCTTGTGCTCACCGATGCGACGTGCGGTGGAGCACGCTTGCCCCTCATCGAGCGACAGAAGAGCTCGAACGTCGTCGAGCGAGAAGCCCAGCGACTGTGAGCGTTTGATGAACCGAAGACGCGTCAGCGCCGTCTGCGAGTACCGCCCGATCCTGCCGCTTGGGCGCTCCGGTGCAGCCAGCAGACTCCGGCGCTGATAGTACCGAACGGTTTCGACGTTGACGCCCGCAGCAGCTGCCAGCTGCCCGATAGTCATCTGTTCCATAGTGGGCTTGACTCCGTACTCAGGTACGGACCTAGACTAACATCAATCAAGCAAAAGGAGCTTTCGTGTCAAGCCCATGGACCACCCCCGGCTCACTGTTGGCCGGCGCCGCCGCGGCCATCGGAGCATCAGCGTGCTGCGCCGGTCCGTTGCTGCTGGTGGTGCTCGGTGTCGGCGGTGCATGGGGCTCTCGCCTGGTGGCCCTGGAGGCCTATCAGCCATTCTTCATGGCAGCCGCGATTGGCTTCTTTGGCTATGCCTTCCACAGGCTTTACCGCGAGCCCGAGGCGTGCGCTCCCGGCGAGGCATGCGCCGGTTCCGCCGTGCGTCGACGGCAGCGTGTCGTTTTCTGGATCGTCGCGCTTGTTGCCGCTGCACTGATGGCTTTTCCGCTCTACGCGCCGGTTTTCTATTGAGGTGAGCTCATGAAATTGTTTGCTCTCTTGTTGGTCACAGCGGTAACGTCGTCCGGGGCGCTGGCTGCCGGCGCTCGCACCGCAACGCTGGATGTCTCCCACATGGACTGCGCTGTCTGCCCTATCACGGTC
>NZ_JBFUCI010000546.1:0-3542 GCF_056405335.1 Variovorax sp. P1_H12_2 | reverse complement strand
CGTCTATGTGGACGGCCAGCTCCATGCCGCACTGCTGCCCCATGGCTTCACGCGCCTGTGCCTGGACCCCGGCAGTCACACGCTGGAAGCCTATATCGGCGATGCCCCACTCTTTGCAGGCAAGTCGAATCCCGCGACGCGGGTCCACCTCGAGGGCCGAAAGACCTACTTCGTGGCGGTGTCGGAGGGCGGCGGTGACCCTCAACCCTATCGCCGTGCCGATGCCGAACGCCTCCTGGCAGGTGCCCATGAGCAGCGCTATGTCATCAGCCGTGCGAGCACGGTCGTGCACTGCCGGGAGGCGCCGGGCAGCCGCGTCGAGTGACGCCCGGGGCGACCTGGGCGGCCCCGATCGCTTCGTTTTTCAGATCTTGCAATGGTGATGCGCGCCGCCCGAGGGCGACCGCGCGGCCGCAGTGGAACAGGGCCCGTTGGCACGGACCCCTGGCAGCTTGCCAGCGGAAAAGCTCGACGGTGAGTTCCACACCGTCGCGAACAAGGAATTGATATGGCAGCAGTGATGAAGCAGGACGGCCCTGTGGAGGGGCAGCATGCGTCCCACGCGGAGGCAGGACAGGATACGTTGCTGGGGGCCGTGCATTGGTTGTGCGTCTACCATGGCCTGACGATCAGCGCGGCCGCCTTGCAGGCGGGATTGCCGCGCGACGCGAGACTGTCACCCACGCTTGCGGCGCGCGTGCTGGAACAGGCCGGCATCGGYGCGGGCTGGGTCAAGCGGGACGTCGGAGACCTGCTCTCCTATCTGCTGCCTGTGGCTTTGCTGCGCAAGGACGGCGGTGCTTGCGTGCTGGTCGCCCGTCATGGCAAGGGCAACGCCGCTTCCTATGACGTCGTGCTGCCGGAAGCGGGTGGCGGCAGCGTGCGCCTCAATGCCGGCGAGATGAACGAGCTCTACGCCGGGCATGCGTTGCTCGCCAAGCCGCAGCCGCGCCTGGACGATCGTGCCGGGCCGCAGGTGCAGGAGAGCGCAGGCCATTGGCTCTTCGCCACGCTCTGGCGCTATCGCCGCTACTACGCCAGCGCGGCGCTGGCGGCGCTGCTGATCAACGTCCTGACGCTGGCCAGCACCTTCTTCACGATGAACGTGTACGACCGGGTGGTACCGACCGGCGCCTACGTGACGCTGTGGTCGCTGGCCATCGGCGTCATCGTCGCGATGGTGTTCGAGTTCGCCGCGCGCCATGTACGCGCTCATCTGGTCGACGTGGCGGGAAAGAAGGCCGACCTGGTGCTCGGCTCCGCGTTGTTTCGCAAGGTGCTGGCGACGCGCATGGAGTTCAAGCCGCAATCGGCCGGTTCGTCCGCGAACCAGTTGCGCGAATTCGAGTCGGTGCGCGACTTCGTCACCTCGGCCACGATCTCGACGCTTTCCGACTTGCCGTTCTGCCTGCTGTTCGTTGCCATCATCGCCATGATCGGCGGGCCGCTCGCGCTGGTGCCGCTGCTCGCCATACCGGTCATCGTCATGATCAGTATCGCCATCCAGTGGCCGCTCGCGCGCAGCATGCAGGAGAACCTGCGCGAAGGCTCGCTCAAGCAGGGCCTGCTGATCGAGTCCATCGAAGGCATCGAGTCGCTCAAGGCGGCACGGGGCGAAGGCGTGATGCAGCAGAAGTGGGAGCAACTCAGTGCGTTGGCTGCGTCCAGCTCGATGAAATCCCGCGCGCTGTCCAGCATGGCCTTGAACCTCGTGACCTTGATCCAGCAGGTGCAGACGGTGGTGATCGTGGTGTGGGGCGTGTACCTGATCCACGCGGGCACGCTCAGCATGGGCGCGCTCTTCGGCACGGTGATCCTGGCCGGCCGCGCGACCGCGCCGCTGGCGGCCGTGGTCGGACTCGCGGTCCGCTACCAGCAGGCCAAGACGGCGCTGCGGTCGCTCAACCAGTTGATGGACCAGCCGGTCGACCGGGTGCCGGAGCGGCGCTATCTCGCCAAGCCCCATTTCGCGGGCCACGTCACGCTGAAGAAGATCAACTTCGCCTATCCGGCGCCGCCGATGCAGCCGTCGCCGCCGGTGCTGCAGGACATCAGCCTGGAGTTCAAGGCGGGCGAGCGCGTCGCGCTGCTGGGCAATATCGGTTGCGGCAAATCGACGCTGTTGCGCGTGATGGCGGCGCTGTACCAGCCGCGCAGCGGCCAGGTGCTGATGGACGGCATCGATGTCGGCCAGATCGACCCTGCCGACGTGCGTGCCGCCGTGGGCATGCTGGGCCAGGATGCCCGCCTCTTCTACGGCACGCTCAAGGACAACGTGACCATCGGCAATCCCGCGGCGACCACGGAGGAATTCCTGCGGGTGGCGCGGCTGACGGGCCTCGACGCCATCGCGGCGCGACATCCGCGCGGCTTCGACATGCCGATTGGCGAGGCGGGGCAAGGCCTGTCGGGCGGGCAGCGCCAGCTGGTGGCGCTGGCACGCTGCCTTCTGTTGCGCCCGCGCGTCTTGCTGATGGACGAGCCGACCAGCTCCATGGACTTGCAGACCGAGCACTACTTTCTCCGACGGATGGCGGTCGCCACCCAGGGCCAGACCGTGATCGTGGCGACCCACCGGCTCTCGGTGCTCGAACTCGTGGACCGCATCGTCGTGATGGATGGCGACGGCAGGGTGTTCGCGGACGGCCCCAAGGAGGCGGTGCTGGAGAGCTTGCGGGCCAAGGGGCCGAGCGATGACAAGGCCGCCGCTTGAACAGGACGACGACCGAGATTGGCGAAGGTGAAATCATGAAGAACAAGCAAGTACACCCGGCACCCGAAGTGAAGGCCGCCCCGCCGGCCGCGGTCCAGGGTGATCGCCGCCATGCTGCCGGCCCGACCGGACAGGCGCGCAAGGAAGATCTTGCATTCATGCAGGATCTCCGCGAGGCGATGCTGGTCCAGAAGACGCCGGGCAGCATGCTCGTGCTGTACCTGGTCGCCCTCATCCTCGTGGTGGCGCTGGTGTGGGCGCACTTCGCGAGGGTGGAGGAAATCACGCTGGGCGAAGGCCGCGTGATACCGGCCAGCCGCGAGCAGGTGATCCAGAGCCTGGAGGGCGGCATTCTGGAATCGATGAACGTGCACGAGGGCGACATCGTCGAGCGGGGCCAGATCCTGCTGGAGATCGACCCGACGCGCGCCGGCGCGTCCTACCGCGAGGGCGTATCCAAGGTCCTGGCGATGAAGGCCTCGATTGCCCGGCTTCGCGCCGAGGCTTACCAGGAGCCGCTGACTTTCCCCGACGATGTCAAGGCCGTGCCGTCGATCGTGAGCGACGAGACGCGTGCGTTCAATGCGCGCCGGCAAACGCTTTCGGCCAGCGTGCAGGCGCTGCAGCGAAGCCTGGAACTGGCCGAGCGCGAGGTCGGCCTGTCCGAGCCTCTGTCGGCGCGCGGCCTGATGTCGGAAGTCGAAATCCTGCGCATGAAGCGCCAGGCCAACGAGTTCCGGCTGCAGATCGCCGAGCGACAGAACAAGTTTCGGTCCGACGCCAACGCGGACCTGACACGCCTGGAGGGCGAACTGGCCCAGGCCAGGGA
>NZ_JBFUCI010000545.1:0-3543 GCF_056405335.1 Variovorax sp. P1_H12_2 | reverse complement strand
ACGTAGATCTGCGAGCCCTTGCGCAGGTACTGCGCGGCGATCTCGGCCAGCCGGCCGTTGAACACCAGGCGGTGCCACTCGGTGGCCTCGCGCATCTCGCCGCTCTGCTTGTCCTTCCACTTGTCGGTGGTGGCGAGGGTCACGTTGCACACCTGGTCGCCGCTGGGAAAGGTACGGGTTTCGGGATCGCGGCCCAGATTGCCGACGAGGATGACTTTGTTGACCGATGCCATATGCACTGCCCCTGATGAATGGATGGAGGAGAAGGAAAAGAACCGGGGATTGTGCCGCATCGAAACGCCGCCCGGACAGCATGAGGGGCAATCCGAAGCAGGCTGCTGGAATTCGGACGAATCCCGCCGAAACCCCGGAAACGCCGCCCCGCTTATCATGTCCGGTTGCCCAAAAACGACCGCCCCGTGAATCTCCCCCCCGAAGACGCCTACCTCGGCGCCGTGCTGGCGCAGCAGCGGATCAGCATCCGCGGCGCGCGCACGCACAACCTCAAGAACGTCGATCTCGACATCCCGCGCAACAAGCTGGTGGTGATCACCGGCCTGTCGGGCTCGGGAAAATCGAGCCTGGCCTTCGACACGCTCTATGCCGAGGGCCAGCGCCGCTACGTCGAAAGCCTGTCGGCCTATGCGCGGCAGTTCCTGCAACTGATGGACAAGCCCGACGTCGACATGATCGAGGGCCTGTCGCCGGCGATCAGCATCGAGCAGAAGGCGACCAGCCACAATCCGCGCTCCACCGTGGGCACGGTGACCGAGATCCACGACTACCTGCGCCTGCTGTATGCCCGCGCCGGCACGCCCTACTGCCCCGACCATCACCTGCCGCTGCAGGCGCAGACGGTGAGCCAGATGGTCGATGCGGTGATCGCTCTGCCCGACGAGCCGAGACTCATGATCCTGGCGCCGGTGGCGCGCGAGAAGAAGGGCGAGTTCCTCGAGCTGTTCGCCGAGATGCAGGCCCAGGGCTACATCCGCTTCCGGGTCGACGGCCAGACTTACGAATACAACGACCTGCCCAAGCTCAAGAAGACCGAGAAGCACGACATCGACGTCGTGATCGACCGCTTGCGCGCGCGCCCCGACATGCAGCAGCGCCTGGCCGAGAGCTTCGAGGCCGCGCTGCGGCTGGCCGATGGCCGCGCGATCGCGCTCGAAATGGAGGCGCCGGCGGCCGAGGGCGCAGCGGCAGCGGCCGCCGGCCCGCCGCGCGAGCACCTGTTCAACGCCAAGTTCGCCTGCCCGATCTGCCACTACTCGCTGGCCGAACTCGAGCCGCGCCTGTTCTCCTTCAACTCGCCCGTGGGCGCCTGCCCGAGCTGCGACGGCCTCGGCCACCGCGAGTTCTTCGATCCGGCGCGGGTGGTCGCGTTCCCGTCGCTGAGCCTCGCGAGCGGCGCCGTCAAAGGCTGGGACCGGCGCAACGGCTACTACTTCAGCATGCTGGAGAGCGTGGCCAAGCACTACAAGTTCGACATCGACAAGCCCTTCGAAGAGCTGCCTGCCTCGGTCCAGCAGACCGTGCTGCAGGGCTCGGCGCAGGAAGAGATCAAGTTCAGCTACGTGATGGACAGCGGCCAGCAGGCCGGCAAGAAGCTGGTGCGCAAGCACCCCTTCGAGGGCATCATCCCGAACATGGCGCGGCGCTACCGCGAGACCGACTCGACGATGGTGCGGGAAGACCTCTCGCGCTTTCGCAACATGCAGCCCTGCCCCGACTGCGAAGGCTCGCGCCTGCGGCCCGAGGCGCGCAACGTGTTCCTGGTCGACGAGTCCGGCCCCGAGCCGAAGCGCATGGCGATCTACGAGATCAGCCACGCCACGCTGCGCGACAGCCTGGCCTACTTCCAGCAGCTGCAGCTGCGCGGCGCCAAGGCCGAGATCGCCGACAAGGTGGTGCGCGAGATCGGCCTCAGGCTCAAGTTCCTCAACGACGTCGGCCTCAACTACCTGAGCCTGGACCGCAGCGCCGAGACGCTGTCGGGCGGCGAGGCGCAGCGCATCCGGCTGGCCTCGCAGATCGGCTCCGGGCTCACCGGCGTGATGTACGTGCTCGACGAGCCCAGCATCGGGCTGCACCAGCGCGACAACGACCGACTGATCGGCACGCTGCGCCATCTGCGCGACATCGGCAACAGCGTGATCGTGGTCGAGCACGACGAGGACATGATCCACGCCGCCGACCACGTGATCGACATGGGACCGGGCGCCGGCGTGCATGGCGGGCGCGTGATGGCGCAGGGCAGCTACGCCGAGGTCGCGGCGCACCCGGATTCGCTGACCGGCCAGTACCTGTCGGGCGCGAAAAAGATCGAAGTGCCTCAGCGGCGCACGCCGTGGCTGCCGGTGGTGGCGACGGCGGCCTTCCACGGGGGCAGGAAGCCTCCGCGCTTTCCGCCCAGCCCCGCGGCCGAGCGGCGCGCGGCGCGCGAAGCCGCGCACCTGGCCTCGCAAAGCGATCTGCAGGAGATCCGCGTGATCGGCGCCACCGGCAACAATTTGCAGAACGTCAGCGTGGCCTTTCCGGTCGGCCTGCTGACCTGCGTGACCGGCGTCTCGGGCTCGGGCAAGTCGACGCTGGTCAACGACACGCTCTACAGCGCGGTCGCGCGCACGCTGTACCGCGCCCATGAGGAGCCGGCCGAGCACGAGGCCATCGAGGGGATCGAGTACTTCGACAAGGTGATCAACGTCGACCAGTCGCCGATCGGCCGCACGCCGCGCAGCAACCCGGCCACCTACACGGGCCTCTTCACGCCGATCCGCGAGCTGATGGCCGAGACCAACACCGCGCGCGAGCGCGGCTACGGGCCGGGCCGCTTCAGCTTCAACGTCGCGGGCGGACGCTGCGAGGCCTGCCAGGGCGACGGCGTGGTGAAGGTCGAGATGCATTTCCTGCCCGACGTCTACGTGCCCTGCGAGGTCTGCCACGGCCAGCGCTACAACCGCGAGACGCTGGAGGTGCTCTACAAGGGCCGCAACATCGCGCAGATCCTCGACATGACGGTCGAGACCGCGCACGACTTCCTGAGGGCGGTGCCGACCATCGAGCGCAAGCTGCGCACGCTGCTCGACGTCGGCCTGAGCTACATCAAGCTGGGGCAGTCGGCGACCACGCTGTCGGGCGGTGAAGCGCAAAGAGTCAAGCTCGCGCTCGAGCTCAGCAAGCGCGACACCGGCCGCACGCTCTACATCCTCGACGAGCCGACCACCGGGCTGCACTTCGCCGACATCGAACTGCTGCTCAAGGTGCTGCACCAGCTGCGCGACGCCGGCAACACGATCGTGGTGATCGAGCACAACCTCGACGTCATCAAGACCGCCGACTGGCTGATCGACATGGGGCCCGAAGGCGGCGCCGGCGGCGGCACGGTGGTGGGGATGGGCACGCCCGAAGACATCGCGGCCAACGAGGCCAGCCACACGGGGCGCTATCTGAAGCGGCTGCTCTGATCGCGCCGCGGCGCCATGACCTTGGAGGTCATGGACGCCGCGCAGGCTCCCGGCGACATTGGATGCAAGCCGGGAC
>NZ_JBFUCI010000544.1:0-3566 GCF_056405335.1 Variovorax sp. P1_H12_2 | reverse complement strand
GTGGATCTTCCTGCTCAGCGACACCTTCATCTTCAGCTGCTTCCTGACCGGCTACATGACGGTGCGCGCCTCGACCACCGCGGAGTGGCCCAACCCGAGCGAGGTGTTCGCGCTTCATGTCGGGGGGGYCGACATCCCGCTGCTCCTGATCGCGATCATGACCTTCGTGCTCATCAGCAGCAGCGGCACGATGGCGATGGCCGTCAATTTCGCCTACCGCCGCGACCGCGTGAACGCCGCCACGCTGATGCTCGTGACCGCGACCTTCGGCGAACTCTTCGTCGGCATGCAGGCCTTCGAATGGTCCAAGCTGATCATCGAGGAGGGCGTGCGGCCCTGGGGCAACCCGATGGGGGCGGCGCAGTTCGGCTCGAGCTTCTTCATGATCACCGGCTTTCATGGACTGCACGTGTCGGCCGGCGTGGTGTTCCTGTTCATCGTGGCCTTCAAGCTGATCCGCGGCGACTACGACAAGACCGGCAACTACCAGATCGTCGAGATCGCCGGCCTGTACTGGCACTTCGTGGATCTGGTGTGGGTGTTCATCTTTGCGCTGTTCTATCTCTGGTGAGGACGACCATGAACCCCGGCACAGGCCAACAACATCCGATCAGCCTCTACCTCAAGATCTGGGGGCTGCTGTTCGTGCTCAGCACGCTGTCGTACCTGGTCGACTACTTCCATTTCCAGGGCTATCTGCGCTGGGGCCTGATCATCACCTTCATGCTGCTGAAGGCCGGACTCATCGTCGCGGTCTTCATGCACATGGCCTGGGAGCGGCTGGCGCTGGTCTATGCCATCTTGCTGCCGCCCCTGTGCCTGCTGGTGCTGGTCGGCCTGATGGCGGCGGAGGCCGGCCATACCTTCCTGACGCGGCTGCTCTTCTTTCATTAGGTTTGGCTCGCCCCCAGGTTGGGCTCACTTCGTGTAGCCCGCCCACCCCCTACCGGGGGCAACACCGGCGGCCCGGCGAAGCCGGTTCCGCGGTGTTTCACCAACRGGCCTGGCTGCGCCGGCCAGCSATCGGCGCTGGGGKTTTTCTACRGCTGCGCGCAGCGCGCYTGTTCGTGGGCAGTCGCGGAACCGGCTTCGCCGGGCCGCTGACTGCGCCCCCGGTAGGGGGTGGGCGCCCGGACACGAAGTGCCGGGCAACCTGGGGGCGAGTCACCGGTGGGCGATGTAGCGGGTCACGATCGGCAGCGCCTCGCCGTGGTGGAAGGCCAGCCTGCGCTCGCGCAGGGCCATGTCGGCGGCGGTGGCGCGGTGGAAGCGGCGCAGGTGCTCGGTCCAGGATTCGTCGACGATCTGCTCCACGTAGCGGCCGGGCTCGGCGATGTCGTGCAACAGCTCCCAGCCGATCGCTCCCTGGCTCAGGCGCGCGCGGCGCGTCTCGTGCATGACCAGGTGGAAGGCGGCCGCGCGCGCCGGATCGATCAGGTATTCGACCGCGATCACCACCCGGCCGGCCTCGTCGGGCGCGCTGGCCGGCGGGCCGGCGGCCCAGCCATGGCGCGCCGGGCTGGTGTCGTCGTCCTCGCCGGTGCCGTCGGTCACGTAGCGCAGCGCCAGCCCCATGCAAAGGACCGCCGTCACCGAGGCGATGCCGAGGCTGGTGTAGATCGAGCTGAGTTCCGCCACCTGGCCCCACAGCGCGGCCCCCAGCGCGCTCGCCCCCATGATCGCCATCTGGTACATCGACATGCCGCGCGCGCGCACCCAGTCGGGCAGCGCCAGCTGGGCCGAGACCGAGAGCGTATTCGCGACCGTGATCCAGGCCATGCCGCCGAGGAACATCGCGGGCACCGCCACCCAGGCATTGGGCGCCACGGCCATGACGGCGGTCGCGCCCGCTTGCAGCAGCGTGCCGCGCAGCACCAGCTGATCGCGCGCCAGCGCCTGCCGCAGCCGGGGCAGAAACAGCACCGCCACGATGGCGCCCGAGCCCATCGCCGCCAGCAGCAGCGTGAAGGTGCCGGCGCCGCCGCCCTTGAGGTTGCGCGCCAGCAGCGGCAGCAGCGCCAGCACCGCGGTGGAATGCAGGAAGAAGATCGAGATCCGCACCAGCACCGCGCGCATGCGCTGCGACTGCCGCACGAACTGCACGCCGACGCGCATCGCGCTGATCAGCCGCTCGCGGCCGAGCGGATTGGGCGTGTGCTCGCGCCGCCAGCGCAGCACCACGAAACCCGAGGCCACGCACAGCACCGCGTTGAGTCCGAACACCCACACGGTGCCCGCGCTCGCGATCAGCGCACCGGCCACCAGCGGGCCGATGATGCGCGAGGCGTTCATCGAGATGCCGTTGAGCCCGAGCGCCGCCGGCAGGTGGCTGCGCGGCACCAGCTCGGGCACGATGGCCGAGAACACCGGCCAGCGCAGCGCCAGGCCGATGCCGTTGGCGAAGGTCAGGGCCAGCAGCAGCGGCGCGCTCATGAGATCGAGCACCACGGCGACGCACAGCACCACTGCCGAGCCCGCGAGCCAGAACTGGGTGGCGACCAGCCAGCGCCGGCGGTCGAGGATGTCCGCCAGTGCGCCGCTGGGCAGCCCGAGCAGGAACACCGGCAGCGTCGAGGCCGATTGCACCAGCGCGACCCAGATCGGCGAGCTGGTCAGCGAGGTCATCATCCAGGCCGCCGCGACGTCGTTCATCCACATGCAGACGTTGGCGATCAGCCAGGTGGTCCACAGCATCCGGAACACCGGGATCCGGAGCGGTTCGAGCGGGCCGACGCGCGGGGCTTGCGCGGGGGCGGAGGCGACGGGGTTTTCCTGGGGCGAGATCGGCGGCATCGCGGCCTATTGTCGGCGGCCCGGGCGGCTTGCCGTGTCGGCGGAGCGCGCGGGGGCCAGGTGCGCCAGCGGCAGGGTCCGGCTCGCCTTGACCTCGCCGAGCGAGAAGCTGGTGTGCAGGTCCTTCACGTTCGGCAGGTTCAGCAGGTGCTTGAGCGCGAAGCGCGAGAAGCTGTCGAGGTCCTGCGACACCACCTGCAGCTCGAAAGTCCCGGTGCCGCTGATGTAGTGGCAGGCGATCACCTCGGGCAGCTGGCGGATCGCGTCCTCGAGCAAGCGGGTGGCGTCGCCGGAGATGCGCTCGGTGTCGACGCGCACGAAGGCGAGCACCCCGAGCCCGATCTTCTGGCGGTCGATCTCGGCGTGGTAGCCCTTGATGACGCCGGCCTCCTCGAGCGCCCGGACCCGGCGCCAGCACGGCGCCGCCGAGAGTCCCACGCGCTGCGACAGCTCGGCATTGGTCAGGCGCCCGTCGGTCTGCAGTTCTTGCAGGATTGCAAGATCGAACTTATCAATGCTTTCCATTTAATGCCATTTTAAGCAAGATTCGTTCAAAAAGGTGGCGCCATAGGGTGCAAAACGCAAACACCTGTCGAGGCCGCAGGCATACACTTTGCGTGATGATGGCCGAGGGGTATTCGACCCGGATGCCTTGCACGCCACGCCCACAAGGCACAGCCACTGGAGACAACATGAACGCCCCGCTGCCCGAGCACATCCGCCGCGCCCTCGAAACGGTGACGCTTGACGACAAGTATTCGCTGGACTACGGG
>NZ_JBFUCI010000543.1:0-3625 GCF_056405335.1 Variovorax sp. P1_H12_2 | reverse complement strand
GTGCTTCAGCAGCGCGGACTTGATCTGCGCGAAGCGTTCAGGGTCGCGCGATGCCTCGCCGAGGTGGACGTCCGTGACTTGAGCGCCGATGGCGGGCGTGATTTGACTGATCTTCATGGCTCGGTCTCCCGTAGGTTGCGTGATGCTGGTCAGTTCGGCTGGATGTCGAATTTCTTGACGATGGCGGCGTTGCGCTGGAACAGAGACTTGGTTTCGGCGAGCATCGCGGGTGTGTCGACGCTCACATCAGGCTCCAGCCCCAGGTCGATCAGCTTTTGCTGCACCGCGGGCGCGTCCGCTGCCTTCTTGACGGCCGCCTGAAGCTTCACCAGGACCTCGGGCGGCAGCTTGCTGGAGCCAAAGAAGCTGACCTGTCCCGGGAACTGGATGTCCGGATAGCCGAGTTCGGCCATGGTCGGCACGTCGGGGAAGTACCGGGAACGGCTCTTGCCGGCAACGGCATAGGGGCGAAGCTTGCCGCCCTTGATCAACGGCAGGGAAGTCAGCAAGCTGTCGAACATGATGTCGACCTGGCCGCCCAGCAAGTCCTGCAGCGCGGGCGGCGAGCCGGGGTAGCCCACGTGCTGCATGCCCAATCCAGCCTGATCACTGAAGATCAGTCCCGCGTAGTGCGACGAGGTGCCAGTACCGAAGCTGGCGAAACTGGTCTGGCCCTTGCGCGTCTTCAATTGGGCAACAAGACCCTGGAAGTCCTTGGCCGGGTAGCTTGCAGCGGTCACCAGCACACGGCTCGTCTGGGCCACCCTGGCGATGGTCACGATGTCCTTCAGCGGGTCGTACGGGACTTTCATCACGAGCGGCGCTTCGACCAGCAAGTTGATCGCCCCCATCGCGATGGTGTTGCCATCGGGTTCGGCCTTCAACATGGTGCTGAGTCCGATCGACCCCGTGGCGCCGGCGCGGTTTTCAACGATCACGGGTCGGCCCATGTCGATGGACATCTGTTGCCCGACCACACGGGCGGCGACGTCCATCGTTCCGCCCGGCGGTGCGGGCACGATCACCTTCAAGGGCTTGTCGCCGAACGCCCAGGCGCACAGCGCCAGCGAACAGCCGATCGACGCCATGGCAGCGCGTGCCAGTTGTTTCAGTTTCATCTTGGTCTCCGGTTCTGGACGCGTCAGTTCAGCTGGATGTTGAACTTCTTGACGATGGCAGCGTTGCGTTGGTACAGCGCCTTGTCTTCAGCGAGCATCGCGGGCGTGTCGACGCTGACGTCAGGCTCCAGGCCCACGTCGAACAGCTTCTTCTGCACCGCAGGGGCATCCGCTGCCTTCTTGACGATCGCCTGAAGCTTCGCCAGAACGTCGGCCGGCAGTTTGCTGGAGCCGTAGAAGCGGATCTGTCCCTGGAACTGGATCTCCGGAAAGCCGAGCTCGGTCATGGTCGGCACGTCAGGGAAGTACCCGGATCGGCTTTTCCCGGAAACGGCATAGACGCGCAGCTTGCCGCCCTTGATCAGCGGCAAGGAAGTCGCCATGCCATCGAACATCATGTCGACCTGGCCGCCGATCACGTCTTGAAGCGCGGGCGGCGATCCGGGATAGCCCACGTTCTGCATGCCCAGGTCAGCCTGATCGCTGAAGATCAGTCCCGAGTAATGCGAGGTCGTGCCATTGCCGTAGTTGGCAAAGCTGGATTTGCCTTTGCGCGACTTCAAATGGGCAAGAAGACCCTGGAAGTCCTTGGCCGGGTAGCTTGCACCCGTCACGAGCACATAGCTCGTCTTGGCCACCCTGGCGATGCTGACGATGTCTTTCAGCGGGTCGTACGGTACCTTCATCACCTGCGGCGATTCCACCAGCAAGTTGTTCGGCCCCACGACGATCGTGTCGCCATCGGGGGCGGCCTGCAGCATGGCTTGGAGTCCGATCGACCCGCTTGCACCGGGCCGGTTTTCGATGATCACCGGTCGGCCGATGTCCACGGACATCTGTTGCCCGACCACCCGGGCGGCGATGTCCGTTGTTCCGCCCGCCGGCGCCGGAACGATCACCTTCAAGGGCTTGTCGCCAAAGGCCCAGGCGCCGAGCGCCAGCGACCATCCGATCAGCACCAGGGCAGGGCGCGCAGCTCGTTTCAGTTTCATTTTTGTCTCCAGTTCATCCTCGTGTCGGACAGTGGGTTGCCGACGCCATCAGTATCCGACGCACCGCCGATCGACACTTGCTTGCCGGGGACATCGACTTGTCGAAATGGGCCATAACGGACGTCGCGCTTCCGGTTTGGTGACCGTCCCGCAAGAATCGCATCTCCACATGCATTCACCAGGAGACGCACCATGACCAAGGCCATCCGCTTCTATGAAACCGGGGCCGCCGATGTCCTGAAATTCGAGGATGTCGAAGTCGGCGAACCCGGAGCCGGCGAGGCACGCGTTCGCCACAGCTTCATCGCTGTCAACTTTGCCGACATCTACTTCCGGACCGGCTTCTATCCGCAGGCGCTGCCCAGTGGCCTCGGCACCGATGCGGTGGGCGTGGTCGAGGCCGTGGGGCCCGGCGTGACCGACGTCCGCGTGGGCGACCGGGTGGGCTATCTGGTGGGCCCGCCGGGGGCCTACTCGCAGGCACGCGTGATGCCTGCCAAGGTGCTGATCCCCTTGCCCGACGGTATCCCGGACCGCACCGCCGCCTCGCTCATCATGAAGGGCATGACGGCGCAGTACCTGTTCCGCCAGGTCTTTCCGCTGAAGGGCGGCGAGACGATCCTCTATCACGCGGCCGCCGGCGGCGTCGGCCTGATCGCCTGCCAATGGGCGCGCGCGCTGGGCGTGACGATGATCGGCACCGTCAGCACCGACGAGAAGGCCGCCATCGCCAAGGCCCACGGCTGCACGCACGCCATCGTGACTTCGCGCGAGAACATCGCCCAGCGCGTGCGCGAGATCACCGACGGCAAGGGCGTGCCGGTGGTGTACGACTCGGTCGGCAAGGACACGCTGGAAGCCTCGCTCGACAGCCTTCAGCAGCGCGGAACGATGGTCAGCAACGGCACTTCATCGGGCCCGGTCATCTTCAACACGGGACTGCTGGCGACCAAGGGTTCCATCTGGTTCACGCGCCCGGCGATGAGGCACTACATCGAGCCGCGCGAGCACATGCTCGACATGGCGCGGGAGCTGTTCGACCACGTGCTCGCCGGGCGGATCGTCAGCGAGCCGAGGCAGAGCTTTGACTTGGCCGATGCGGCCGAAGCGCATCGCGCCCTCGAAGGACGAAAGACGATCGGCTCCACCGTGCTGGTGGCCTGAGCGACGCGCGGCGATTAACAAAGAGACTCCAATGAAAAGAACCCTGATTGCCTTCGCCGTCCTCACTGGCGGCGGTGCTTCCGCTCAGTCCTCCGTCACGCTGTTCGGCGTCATCGACGCCACGGTCAGCAGTTATTCGAACAAGGCCGAGACGCCGCTTGGCGTCGGCGTCACGACCAGCAGCACAGGACAGAACAGTGGCGGCTACGCCAGCAGCCGCCTGGGCTTGCGTGGGACGGAGGATCTCGGGGGTGGTGCAGCGGCCAGTTTCTGGCTCGAGGGCGGATTGCTCAACGACACCGGCAACGGCGTCACTCCCAGCGGCGGTTTTGCCTTCAATCGCCGCTCGAC
>NZ_JBFUCI010000542.1:0-3631 GCF_056405335.1 Variovorax sp. P1_H12_2 | reverse complement strand
GGACTGGCCTGGGTGCCCGAGAGCGTCATGCAGTTTCGGCGGCCTGGCGTGGTCTACCGGACGCCTGACGCGGCGGGCTCGCGCGGCAAGAAGCGGCCGCCCGCCGTGCCGCTGTGCGAGACCAGCATGGTCTGGCTGGACGGCGACGGGCACCCGGCGCTGGCGCGCTTCGTGGCTTTCGTGCGCGAGCGGATGGCAGCGGGCGGCTGAGCGCCTTCAGCCTTGCGATTGGGATTGCAGGTAGTTCTCGAGCCCGACCTTGTCGATCAGGCCGAGCTGCTTCTCGAGCCAGTAGGCGTGGTCTTCCTCGGTATCCCGAAGCTGGGTCAGCAGCAGGTCGCGGCTGACATAGTCGCCGACGCTTTCGCACAGCGCCATGCCTTCCTGCAGCGCGGCGCGCACTTCGTACTCGGTCGCCAGGTCCTTCTTCAGCATCTCGGGCACGGTCAGGCCCGGCGTGAATTCCTTCGGGCGCATGTCCGGCAGGCCGCCGAGGAACAGGATGCGGCGGATCAGCGCGTCGGCGTGCTGGGTCTCCTCCTGCATCTCATGGTCGAGGCGCGTGTAGAGCTTCACGAAGCCCTGATCCTCGTAGATGCGCGAATGGATGAAGTACTGGTCGCGTGCGGCGAGTTCGCCGCGCACCAGTTGCTTGAAGTAGTCGATGACTTGAGGATTTCCCTGCATGAGCCTGTGCCTTGTTGTTCTTGGAACCCAGAAGTATCGCGGCGATGGGGGGCAGCGGGGTCGATGACCCCGTGCCGGCAGTCTGCATGGGTGTGGGTATCAGAAGCGTTCGCATTCGGGACCGCGGCGCGGGGCGGCACAATCTCCCCATGCTCATGTACCCGCAGATCAATCCCGTCGCGCTGCAACTCGGCCCGGTCGCCATCCACTGGTATGGCCTGACCTATCTGGCCGCCTTCGCGCTGTTCTATTTCCTCGGCACGCGCCGCCTTCGGCACGAACCCTTCCGTTCGGTCACCGGCCCGGGCGCCTGGACCCGCAAGGATGTGGAAGACATCCTGTTCCTGGGCGTGATGGGCGTGATCGTCGGCGGCCGGCTGGGCTACTGCCTGTTCTACAAGCCGGGCTACTACCTCACGCATCCGCTGGAGATCTTCTTCGTCTGGCAGGGCGGCATGAGCTTCCATGGCGGGCTGCTCGGCGTCATTGCCTCGATGGTGTGGTTCTCGCGCTCGCGCGCCAGGCCGTTCTGGCAGGTGATGGATTTCGTCGCGCCCTGTGTGCCCACCGGACTCGCGGCGGGGCGCGTCGGCAACTTCATCAACGGCGAACTGTGGGGCCGCTTCAGCAGTCCCGACCTGCCCTGGGGCATGGTGTTCCCGCAGAGCGGCTCGATGCTGCCGCGCCATCCCTCGCAGGTCTACCAGTTCCTGCTCGAGGGCCTGCTGCTGTTCGTGCTGCTGTGGCTCTACGCGCGCAAGGATCGCGGCGAGCGCCGCGTATCGGCGGTGTTCCTGATCGGCTATGGCCTGATGCGCTTCATCGCCGAGTATTTCAGGGAGCCCGACGACTTCCTGGGCCTGCTGGCGCTCAACATGAGCATGGGCCAGTGGCTCTGCGTGCCGATGATCGCCTTCGGACTCTGGCTCTATGCCAGCGCACGGCCGGCGCAGGCGGCGGGCGTGGCACGGGGCTGATCGCCCTGGCCCCCGGGGCGGCGCGAGGGTATCCACGGAGGTCGAAAGGCATTGCAACGTGGCCCCTGAATTCTGATAATTACGCGTAATTACGGAAAGCTCAGCCATGCGCCTGGTCCAGAACTCCTTGCACGATGAGGTTGCCGCCGCGCTGCGCGAAGAGATCTTCGGCGGCGAGATGGCGCCGGGCAGCTTCATCGACGAGGCTGCCGTGTGCGACCGCCTCCAGATCTCGCGCACGCCCTTGCGCGAGGCCCTCAAGGTGCTCACGGCCGAGGGGCTGCTGCGGCACGAGCCGCGCCGTGGCYGCTTCGTCGCCGAGGTCACCCAGCGCGACCTCGACGAGATCTTCCCGGTGATCGCGCTGCTCGAAGGCCGCTGCGCCTGGGAGGCTGCACGCAATGCGAGCGATGCCGACCTCGATGCCCTCGAGGCTCTGCACGGCCGGCTCGCCAAGCATGCGCGGGCCCGGCGCATCAACGACTACTACGCGACCAATTTCGCGATCCACGAGGCCATCATCATGCTGGCCGACAACCGTTGGCTGGCACAGGTGATCGGCGACCTGCGCAAGATTCTCAAACTGGCGCGGCAGCAGCAGCTGCACGCGCCGGGGCGGCTCGACCAAAGCCTGTCCGAGCATCTCGCGGTGTTCGCCGCGCTCAAGGCGCGCGACAGCGACGGCGCCGAGGCCGCGATGCGCACCCACCTGAACCGCCAGCGCGAAGCCCTGCGGGCCGTCGCGCTGCAACAGAAAGCGAAACTCATCTCATGAATGCCAGTGACTGGATCACGCGCGGCGTCTCGCTGCTGCGTCCGGGCAGTTCGCCCGACGCAGGCAAGGCCGCGGATGCAAGCAAGGCCAGGAAGGCCGCCCTCGGACCGCGCCCGCTCGCGGAGCGGCTCGAAGCCACGCTGCGCCGGCCGGGCGAAGCGCTCGCGCCGCGCGCGTTGCGCCGTGCGCTGGTCGAGCTGCAGGCGGTGGTCGATCCCAGTGTGAGCGAGGTCGAGGCCGGACGGCGTGCCCATGCGGTGGTGCAGTGGTATGCCGCCCGCGAACTCGATGAGCGCCGCGACATCTGGCTCTTGATGAGCGAGCGCTTCGCACCCGATGTGCAGACGCTCAGCAGTGCGCGCGACCAGCACGAGGCGGCGGTCGGCACGGCCGACGAGGGCCAGGCCGAGGTTCAGCTTCGGCGTGCACTGGCGTCGCCGCGCGCGCGGCTGCTGCAGCGCTTCGCGATCGATCCGGATGGCATGCGCTTCCTGGTCGACCTGCGCGCCGAGCTGCTGCCGCACCTGAAGGGCGATCGCCGGCTGCTGCCGCTGGATGCCGAACTCGAGCACCTGTTCTCGACCTGGTTCGACATGGCCTTCCTGGACCTGCGGCGCATCAGCTGGGACTCGCCGGCCTCGCTGATCGAGAAGCTGATCCAGTACGAGGCGGTGCACGACATCAAGAGCTGGGCCGACGTCAAGAACCGGCTCGACAGCGATCGCCGCTGCTATGGCTTCTTCCATCCGCGCCTGCCCAACACGCCGCTGATCTTCGTCGAGGTGGCGCTGGTCGACCGCATCAGCGAGGGCATCGAGCCGCTGCTCGACGAGGCCGCCGCGCTGGTCAAGCCCGACCGGGCGACCACCGCGATCTTCTATTCGATCAGCAGCACCCAGACCGGGCTCAAGGGCGTGAGCTTCGGCGATTCGCTGATCAAGCGCGTGGTCGAGACGCTGCAGCAAGAACTGCCGCGCCTGAAGACCTTCGCGACACTGTCGCCGATCCCGGGCTTTCGCAGCTGGCTGGGCAAACACGCCGCCGGCCTGCTCGCGCGGCTCGRTGAGAAGCGGGCCGCCGAGCTGGGGCGTGTCATCGGTTCGCTGCCGCCCTCGGCCGAGCGCTTCCTCGCCGCGGCCGACGAGGCGATGGTGCTCGACGTGAAATCGCCGGTGCGGCAACTGATGCTGAA
>NZ_JBFUCI010000541.1:0-3633 GCF_056405335.1 Variovorax sp. P1_H12_2 | reverse complement strand
CGATTCGCCCGGCAGGTTGACCAGGATGGCGGTGGTGGAGCCGCCGTACTGGGCGCCGTAGTAGATGCCGGCCAGCATGATGAGGGCCGACACCGGCGGCAGCGCGTAGGTCGCGGGCAGCAGCATCGCGATGGTGGCGACCGGGCCGATGCCCGGCAGCACGCCGATCAGGGTGCCCAGGATGCAGCCGACCAGGCAGTACAGCAGGTTGGTGAAGGTGAACGCGACACCGAAGCCAAGGGAAAGGTTGTTGAGAAGTTCCATTTGCCAGTCCTCAGCCCGTGATGAAGGTGGGCCACACCTGGATTTGCAGCTTGAGCGCCCAGATGAAGGCGATGTAGCTGCCGACAGCCAGCACCGTGGCGAGGATCAGCACCTTGGGCAGGTTGAATTCGCTGCCCGCAAGACTGGAGATCAGGACCAGCGCATAGATCGCGATGATCATGCCCATGGCGGGTACGCCGAGGCTCGGCAGGCCGCCCAGCAGCACGCCGAAGGCCAGGTTGGCACCGAGGATGTAGAGCACCTGCTTCCAGGCCCACTTGCCGATCTTCTCGCCGTCCTCGGTCTCGACCGTGAGGCCGGTGAACATGATCACGAGGCCGATGACGGCCATCAGGATGCCGAGCATCAGCGGGAAGTAGCCCGGGCCCATGCGGGCGCCGTTGCCGACGTTGTAGGTTGTCGCCCCCCAGGCGAAAGCGACCCCCACGACGGCGAACATCACCCCCGAGAAGAAGTCTTTCTGACTCTTGATTTTCACGAACAGTCTCCACGAAAAAACTCGATCGGAGATTGTGTGGTCAGGCTGAAGTCAGCTCGATGTGGATTCCACCTACCGGCTCTTCAGGGTTATCCCTGCTTGCCTCATTCCAGTGGGGGGGTGGCGCTGAGCACTTCCTCGATGGTGGTCACACCCTCCGCGACCCGCAGCGCGCCGGCCAGGCGCAACGGCCGCATGCCGTCGACCACCGCCTGGCGCCGCAGCCCGACCGCGTTCGGCTCCTTCGTGACCAGGGCCTTGAATTCCTCGCTGATGCTCAGGAGCTCGTACAGCCCCATGCGCCCCATGTAGCCCGTCATGCGGCAGTCGACGCAGCCGACCGGCTTGTAGGCGCGCACCGAGCCGCTGATCTGCCACGGCTTGACGAACTCGGCCAGCTTCTCGCGCGTCACCGACTCGTCCGGCTGCTTGCAATGCGGGCACAGCGTGCGCACCAGGCGCTGGGCCAGCACGCCGAGCATCACCGCGTTGATCAGGTAGGACGGCACGCCGAGCTCCATCAGCCGGGTGATCGCGCTCGGCGCGTCGTTGGTGTGCAGGGTGCTGAAGACCAGGTGGCCGGTGAGCGCCGCCTGGACCGCCATCTCGGCGGTGGCGAGGTCGCGGATCTCGCCGACCATGATGATGTCCGGGTCCTGCCGCATCAGTGCGCGCAGGCCTTCGGTGAAGCCGAAATCGATCTGTGCCTGCACCTGCGTCTGGTTGAAGGAGGGCTCGATCATCTCGATCGGGTCCTCCACCGTGCTGACGTTGACCTGCTCGGTCGCGACGCGCTTGAGCGTCGAGTAGAGGGTGGTGGTCTTGCCCGAGCCGGTCGGGCCGGTCACCAGGATGATGCCGTGCGGCCGGGTCACGAGCTTCTCCCAGCGCTGCGCGTCGTGCGGGGTGAAGCCGAGCGCGTCGAGGTCCTTGACCGCCGTGTCGGGGTCGAAGATCCGCATCACCATCTTCTCGCCGAAAGCGGTCGGCAGCGTCGACAGGCGCATCTCGACCTCGTCGCCGCGCAGGTTGCGGGTCTTGATGCGGCCATCGAGCGGACGCCGCTTCTCGACCACGTCCATCCGCCCGAGCAGCTTGATGCGCGCGACCATCGCGTTCATCACGCCCATCGGCATCTGGTAGGCCGGATGCAGCACGCCGTCGATACGAAAGCGGATCATGCCCTGGTCGCGCCGCGGCTCCAGGTGGATGTCGCTGGCGCGCTGGTCGAAGGCGTACTGCCACAGCCAGTCGACCACCTGCACCACGCTCTGGTCGTTGGCGTCGAGCTGCTTGTTGCTCTTGCCGAGCTCGACCAGTTGCTCGAAGCTCGCGCCGCCGGCGTTGCCGCCGGCCTTCTGCGCCGCCCGCACCGACTTGGCCAGCGCAAAGAACTCGGCCGTGTAGCGCTGGATGTCGGTCGGGTTGGCGACCACCCGGCGCACCGTGCGGCGCGACTGGCGCTCGACTTCGGCGATCCAGTCGGTCAGGAAGGGCTCGGCGGTGGCCACCACCAGCTCGCTGGGCGTCACCTGCACCGGCAGCACCTTGTGCCGCTCGGCATAGGCCGCGCTCATGGTGTCGGCGACCTTGCCCACATCGACCTTGAGCGGGTCGATCCGCAGGTACGAGAGGCCGGCGCGGCCGGCCAGCCACTGGGCCAGCATTTCGAGATCGAGCGGCTTGCCGTCGCTCTCGCGGACCATCGCGACATTGGCCAGGCGTACCAGCGGCGCCTGGCGGCTCTCGGCCTGGGCGCAGCGCGCCTGCGTGCGCTTGGCCTCGACCGGCGAGATCACGCCATCCTGGGCCAGCCATTCGATCAGGTGGCGCAGGACCAGCGGGCCCTCGTGGCGCGAGGCGGCGGTGGCGGCGGGGGTGACGGCGCTCATGGGCAGTTCAGCTCTGGGGTTTGAAAACCCGCAGCCACTTCGGCGCGGGCAGGCCCCAGCGAGTCTGGATGCTTTGGGCGCGCTCGGCAAGAAGGGGCCGCTTGGGGCGGGTGGCTTCGCGCTGGGCCAGCACCACGGTGTTGCCCTCGCGCGTCGGCTTGAAGGCCCAGACCGCCTCGGCGCCGAAGGCCGCGGTGATCTTCTCGAGGCTGTGCTCGTAGCTCGACGAGCGGCCGAACAGATTGACGGTCATGGCGCCGTCTTCGGTCAGCAAGGCGCGGCAGTCGGCGTAGAAGGCTTCGCTGTCGAGCACCGGCGCGGCCGCCTCGTGGTCGTACAGGTCGACCTGCAGCGCATCGACCGTCCCCAGCCAGCGCGGCTTGCGGATCTCGGCGGCGGCATCGGCGATCACGATCTCGAGCTTGGTGTCGTCAGCCGGCAGCTTGAACCAGCCGCGGCAGGCGGCCACGACCTGCGGATTGAGCTCGATCGCCGTGGTGCGCATGCGCAGCGTCTTGCGGCAGAACTTGGTCAGGCTGGCCGCGCCCAGGCCGAGCTGCATCGCATGCCGTTTGCCGACGCCGGCGGGATCGACGAACAGCAGCCAGGCCATCATGCGCTGGACGTATTCGAGCTCGATCTCGAAGGGCGCATCGAGCTTCATCGAACCCTGCACCCATTCGGTGCCGAGGTGCAGATAGCGCACGTCGCCCCAATCGGAAAAATTGACTTCGGGAAGGGAGACTTTCATGGAATGACCAAATACCTTTCAAACACCTCGCGCCACGCCTGCACCTTGCGCTCGAGGCTCCAGGAGGCGTTGGCAGGACTCGACGAGGGCAACCGATGGACCGGGACGCCAAGCGCCCGCGTGTGCCGCGCATGCCGGAAACTTTCGCCGCCGTTGTGCGCGATGGCCGCGAGCCGGGGCAGGCGCAGGCTCGCGATATCGTTCGCCACAGCCTCGCGGATCGCCGA
>NZ_JBFUCI010000540.1:0-3634 GCF_056405335.1 Variovorax sp. P1_H12_2 | reverse complement strand
TCAGGAGGCCGATCTTGGTGCGGCCCAGCGTCCAGGCCAGCAGGCCGAAGACGAAGACGCCGATCACCACCGCGAGGATGCGGTACTTGCTGATCGCGGCATCGCCGATGAGCAGCGAACCGCGCAAGGCTTCGGGCAGCGGCAGCGGGATCTGCGCCGGGCCCCAGATGACCTTGATCAGCTCCTCGCCGATGATCATGCCGCCCATCGTGATGAGGATCTGCTTCAGGTGCTGGCCGTACACGGGCCGCACGATGAAGCGCTCGAAGGCCAGGCCGACCGCCCCGGCGACCGCCATCGCGACCAGCATCGCGGGGAACACGGCCACGAGATTGCGCCACAGCGCGCCCGAGCCGGTCCAGTCGCCCATCAGGCCGAGCACGCTGCTGGCCACGAAGGCGCCGAGCGCGATGAACACGCCGTGGCCGAAGTTGAGCACGTCCATCAGGCCGAAGATCAGCGTCAGGCCCGAGGCGATGATGAAGATGATCATGCCCATTGCAAGGCCGGCGACCGTGAGCGTGAGCCAGGTCGAGGCCGAGCCCGTGAGCGGCAACGCGATCAATGCAAGCACCGGCACCAGCAGCAACGGCTTCCAGTCAAAGTCCAGGTTTTTCATAGCGCCAGTCCCAGCAGGGATTGCTGCAATTGTTCGTCGGCCGAGAAGGCGGCCATGGGGCCGCTATGGACCACGCGGCCGTTGTCCATCACGGCCACCGTGTCGCCCAGCCGCTGCGCGAAGCTGATGTTCTGCTCGACCAGCAGGATCGTCACGCCGCTGCGCTTGAGTTCGCCGAAGGCGTCGATCATGTTGTTGATGATGGCCGGCGCCAGACCCTTGCTGGGCTCGTCGATGACCAGCAGCTCGCGCGGCTCGACGATCGCGCGCGACACCGCGAGCATCTGCTTCTGTCCGCCCGACAGCTTGCCCGCCGGGTGGTTCCAGAACTTCTCGACCGCGGGGAAGAGCTTGAAGATCCACTTGAGCCGCGCATCGTCCATCTGCTCGGCGTTCTTGGCGCGGCGCGCGGCCAGCAGCATGTTCTCCTTGACCGTGAGGTCCGAGAAGATGCCCATGTTCTCGGGCACGTAGGCGATGCCGAGCTCGGCGATCTGCGGCGTGTGCAGCGCGGTGATGTCCTTGTCGCCGAAGCGCACGCTGCCTTGCGAGGCATGCCACAGGCCCATCAGCGTGCGCAGCGTGGTGGTCTTGCCGGCCCCGTTGCGGCCGAGCAGCATCGTGAGCTGGCCGCGCGGCACGGCCAGGTCGACGCCGTGCAGGATGTGGTACGCGCCGATGTGCGTGTGCACGCCCTTCATCTCGAGCAGATTCGTGCTCATGCCGCCTCCTTCGCGACGCCCAGGTAGGCCTCTTGAACGATGGGCGAGGCGATGACCTCCGCCGGCTCGCCGTCGGCCACCAGTTGCCCGTTGTGCAGCACGATGATGCGGTCGGCGAGTTCGCGCACCACGTCCATCTTGTGCTCGACCAGCAGGATGGTCTTGCTCTTGTCCTGCTTCAACTTGCGGATCAGGTCGAGGATCACGGGGGCCTCGGCCGCGTTCATGCCCGCCGTGGGTTCGTCGAACATGAAGACCTTGGGCTCGAGCGCCATCAGCAGCGCCACTTCGAGCTTGCGCTGGTCGCCGTGCGGCAGGCTGGCGACGGTCGCGTGTTCCTTGGTCTTGAGCGCCACGTCGGCCAGGATCCGGTCGGCGCGCTCGGTCAGCGCGCGATGGTCGCTCCAGATGCTCCAGAGGTTGAGGCCGCGCCGGTGCGCGCCCTCGCGCGTCGCCTGCACCGCGAGCCGCACGTTCTCGAGCACCGTGAGGTTCGGGAACAGGTTCGTCAACTGGAAGGCGCGCCCGAGCCCCGCATGCGTGCGCGCCGAGGCCGGCAGCCCCGACAGCAATTGCCCGTCGAGCGACACCGTCCCCGCGGACGCCTTGAGCTGCCCCGAGATCAGGTTGAAGTACGTGGTCTTGCCGGCCCCATTGGGACCGACGATCGCAGTGAGCGTGCCCGGCGCGAACGCGCACGAGACAGCATTCACCGCCACGTGTCCGCCGAAGCGAATGGTGAGATCTTTGGTTTCGAGCATGAATTGAACCCGGCCGGCGCAGCCAGGCCCGTTGGTGAAACACCGAGGAACCGGCTCTGCCGGGCCTCTGGTGTTGCCCCCGGTAGGGGGTGGGCGCCCCGACACGAAGTGCGGGGCAACCTGGGGGCGAGCTTTTTTTAGCGCTTGTTTTTTATGGGGATGTCCATCTCTTCCGGCTTGATCTCATGCACCAGCTCCGGCACGCCCCAGGCGAACGCCGGATCGACCTTGATCTTGAAGTGGTACATGCTCTGCATCGCCTGGTGGTCTTCCTTGCGGAAGGTCATCTTGCCCTTGGGCGTGTCGAAGCTCATGCCTTCCATGGCGGTGATCAGCTTGTTGGTGCTGGTGTCGCCGCCGGTCTTCTTGAGCGCCGTCACCACCGCCATCGCGGCCGAGAAGCCGCCGGCCGTGAAGAAGTCCGGCGGGGTCTTGAATTCCTTGTAGTGCATCGCGACCATGGCCTCGTTGACCGGGTTCTTCGGAATTCCGAAGTAGTAGTAGGCCGCGCCTTCCATGCCCGGCAGCGCCTTGTAGGCCGCCATCGCCGGCAGGATGTTGCCGCCGGTCGCGATCTCGATGCCATAGCGCTTCAAGTCGAGGTCGACGATCTTGAACGGGTTGCCGGCACCGGCCCAGACGATCCAGATGATCTTGCGGCCCGGCTGGTCCTTGAGCTTGTCGATCAACCGCTGCGCGCCGGCCGTGAAGTCGGTGGTCGCCGGCGGCAGGTATTCCTCATGGACCAGCTTGGCCTTCTTCAGCGCGGTGCCGAAAGCCTTCACGCCGTCGCGGCCGAAGGCGTTGTCCTGGGCCAGCGTGGCGACCGTGACGCCGGGCTTGTCGATCGCCACCGCGTTGCTGATCGCGTCCTGCGAGCTGTTGCGGCCGGTGCGGAAGATGTACTTGTTCCACTTGTCGCCGGTGATCGAATCGGCCACGGCGGGCTCGACCAGCAGGATCTTCTTGTATTCCTCGGCCACCGGCAGCATCGCCAGCGCCACGCCCGAGGAGGTCGGGCCGACCGCGAGCGCGGCCTTGTCGTCGGCGTAGGCCGCGGCCAGCAGCGACTTGCCAAGGTCGGGCTTGCCCTGGTCGTCCTTCTCGATCACGACGATCTTCTTGCCGTTGACGGTCATGGTGCCGCCGGTCGCGTAGTCCAGGCCCATCATGAAGCCGGTCTGGGTCTGCTTGCCGTAGGCCTCGAGCGGGCCGGTCTTGCTGTAGACGTGAGCGATCTTGATCTCGTTGGACTGGGCCCAGGCCGGGACGGTCAAGGCGCCAGCGGCAGCCAGGGTGGCCAGCGCGACGAGGTAGCGACGTTGCATTCTTTGTCTCCTGAAGGTGATGGCTGAATATTGCACAGTTCATGCCAGCTTCCATCACATTGAAAACAAAGGACTTTCCCTTGCATCACCCCTGAATCGCCTGGAATCAGGACAGTTGTGTTGTCCGTTTTTCAGGCAATTGCATGTTTTTTATTCAGGGTTTTCCAGACGTTCGTAGAGGGTCGCGCGCGAGATGCCCAAGAG
>NZ_JBFUCI010000539.1:0-3651 GCF_056405335.1 Variovorax sp. P1_H12_2 | reverse complement strand
TCTGCGCTTCGGGCAGGGCCTGCGCGGCGCACGCCGGCCACCAGCCGCCGACGCCGGCCGCGAGCACGCCGAGTGCGCCGTAGGTCCAGGCCGCGCCCCAGCTCCAGCGCAGGGTCGGCGCGACGCCGTCGAAGTAGCCGCCGCCGAGGTCGCCGCCCAGCAGCTTCAGCGCGAGCTGGGCGAGCGCGGCGCCCAGGGCGATGCCCGCGGCGCTGCCGATCAGCCCGAGCACCAGCGATTCGGTCAGCACCAGCCGCAGGCGCTCGCGCGGCGTGAGTCCGAGCACGCCGAGCAGCGCGAACTGCTGCGCACGCTTGGCGACGCTCAGCGCGAGCACCGAGAACACCAGGAAGGCGCCGGTGAACAGCGCCACCAGCGCCAGCACCGTGAGGTTCACGCGGTAGGCGCGCGAGAGGTTGCTGACGCGCTCGGCCGCATCGCCCGGTTCGGCGATCTGGATGCCGGTCGGCCAGTCCGGCGACTGTTGCAGCGCGCCGATGAAGGCCGTGTGGTCGGTGCCCGGCGCCAGCCGCAGGTCGATGCGCGTGAGCTGGCCGGCGCGGCCGAACAGGTCCTGCGCGGCGCCGATGTCCATCACCGCCAGCGCGGCACCGCCGGCCGCCACCTGGCCGGCGACCTGCAGCGATTGCCATTGCGTGCCGACACGCAACCGCAGCTGGGTGGCGTCGTCGCCGACGGCCTTGCGCGCGGCGGCATTGAGAAAGACCTGGCGCGGCGCGAAGAGCGAGAAACGGTCGCCGGCCTCGGCCGGGCGCGGCATCAGCGCCGGCGCGATGGTCGGCAGCGCGAGCGCGTCGATGCCGACGACCCGCAGCGGCAGCCGGCGCTCGCCGATCTGCGCGACGCTTTGCAGCTCGAGCACGGGGCTGGCCAGGGCGACCTCCGGCTGCCGGACCACCTGCGCGAAGACGGCCTCGTCGAAGGCGCCTTGCGCGGCGCGCAATTCGAGGTCGGGCTGGCCGTTGACCGAGCGCACCGCGCTCGAGAATTCGTCGAGCGCCGAGGCATTGATCAGCTGCACCGAGAAGGCCAGCGCGACGCCCAGCATCACGGCGACGACCGCGGCCGCGTTGCGCCACGGGTGGTGGCGCAGTTCCTGCCACGAGAAGCTGAACAACAGGGCCCTCATGCGGCCCATTCTGCGCGATGCGCGCGGGTCACAGGCGATCGGATGCGGCGGCCAGCCAGGCGCGGATCGCCGGGCTGGTGCTGAGGCCGGCCGCGCGGGCATAGGCCTGCCGTGCCGCGGCCACCTGGCAGCTGCGGCCCAGCAGGTGCGCGCGCGCCGCCCAGAAGGGCTGGTAGTTCGCGACCTCGGCCGGCGCGATGGCATCGAGCGCCCGCAGGCCGGCCGCCGGCGTTTCGGCTTCGGCCAGGGCGCAGGCCCGGCCGACCTGCGCGCCGGTGCCCGGGCGCAGCGCGATCAGGCCGTCATAGAGCGCCACCAGCGCATCGGCCGGCACCTGCGCACCGAGCCGTCGCGCGCAATGCGCCGACTGGATCGCGGCTTCGATCTGGTAGGCGCCGAGCGACTCGAGGCTGGCGGCGCTCTTCAGCGCCTGCTCGGCCTGTCCGCGCAGTTGCGGGTTCCAGCGCGCGACCTCCTGCGCGTCCAGCGGCACGTAGTCGCCTGCGGCGTTGCGCCTCGCGGCGGCGCGGCTTTCGCAGAACAGCATCAGCGCCAGCAGGCCCAGCGGCTCGGGTTCCCGCGGCAGCAGGCCGCAGAGGATGCGGCAGAGGTCGATCGCCTCGGCCGTGAGGCCGCGCTGCGAGGCGTCGGCGCCGTCGACCTCGTCCCAGCCGGTGCCGTAGGCCGCGTAGATGCCGTCGAGCACATCCTGCAGCCGCTGCGGCAGGTCGTTCGCGTGCGGGAACTCGAACGGAATGCCGGCGGCCCGGATGCGCGCCTTGGCCCGCACCAGGCGCTGGCCGAGCGTGGCCGGCGCGCTCAGGAAGGCACCAGCCATGCGGGCGGCGTCCAGCCCGAGCACGGTCTGCAGCATCAAGGGCGCGCGCGCCGCGGCATCGATGGCCGGATGGGCGCAGACGAAGAACAGGCGCAGCCGCTCGTCGGGCACTGCCTCGCCGCCGTCCGCGTCCTCCTCGAACTGGTCGGCCAGCAGCAGCAGGCTCTGCGCCGCCTCGTCCTGCACCCGGCTGTGGCGCCAGGCGTCGAGCGTGCGGTGGCGCGCCACCTGCAGCAGCCAGGCCTCCGGCTTCGCGGGCACGCCGTCGGCCGGCCAGCGCTCGAGCGCCCGCGCGAAGGCGTCGGCCAGCGCGTCCTCCGAGGCCGCGATGTCGCGCGTGCGCGCCGACAGGATGGCGACCAGCCGGCCATACGACTGGCGGGCCGCTCGCTCGGCCGCCGCGCGGGCCTCCCGGACGGCCAGGTCCGTCACATCGTGGGTGCGGTGAACACCGGCCGCACCTCGACGCCGCCGGTGCTGGCGCAGGGCGCGCGCGCGGCCCATTCGAGCGCGGTGTCGAGGTCGGGCACCTCGATCACGAAGTAGCCGCCGAGCTGCTCCTTGCTGTCGGCGAAGGGCCCGTCCTGCACCTGGCGCTTGTCGCCGCGCACCCGCAGCGTGGTGCCGGTCATCGGCGGTTGCAGGCCGTGGCCGCTGAGCGTGACACCCGACTGGCGGATCGCGCCCACATAGTCCATCCAGCCGGCCCGGTAGGCCTGGGCCGCTGCCTCGTCGCGCTGGTCGAACTCGGACTGGGGTTGGTAGAACATCAGCATGTATTGCATGGAAATCTCCACAAAGGAAAACACACGAGCAGGATCGCTCACTGCAATGACGGCGCACGGGCGGGCATTTCGACAGTGTGCGACAGGAATCGTGCATTTTTCGATGACCGCCGCGCTAAGCTCGTCGCCATGCAGACACTTCCGACCTACGACGACGTGATCGCCGCGGCCGCGCGGCTCGAAGGGCATGCGCACCGCACGCCGGTGCTGCGCTCGCGCACCGCCGACGCCCGCTGGGGCGCGCAGTTCTTCTTCAAGTGCGAGAACTTCCAGCGCATGGGCGCCTTTAAGTTCCGCGGCGCCTTCAATGCGCTGTCGAAGTTCGATGCCCGGCAGCGCCAGGCCGGTGCGATCGCCTTCTCCTCGGGCAACCATGCGCAGGCGGTCGCGCTGGCGGCGCGCATCCTCGGCATGCCGGCCGTGATCGTGATGCCCACCGATGCGCCGGCCGCCAAGCTTGCCGCCACGCGCGAGTACGGTGCCGAGGTGGTCCTCTACGACCGCTTCACCGAGGACCGCGAGGCGCTGACGCGGCGGCTGGCCGAGGAGCGCGGCATGACGCTGATCCCGCCCTACGACCATCCGGACGTGATCGCGGGCCAGGGCACGGCGGCAAAGGAACTGATCGAGGAGGTCGGCGCCCTCGATGCGCTCTACGTCTGCCTCGGCGGCGGCGGCCTGACCAGCGGCTCGGCGCTCGCGGCGCGCGCGCTGGCGCCGGACTGCAAGATCTACGGCGTCGAGCCCGAAGCCGGCAACGACGGCCAGCAGTCGCTGCGCGCCGGCCGCATCGTGCACATCGACACCCCGAAGACCATTGCCGACGGCGCGCAGACTCAGCACCTGGGCGAGTACACCTTCGGCATCATCCGGCGCGA
>NZ_JBFUCI010000538.1:0-3652 GCF_056405335.1 Variovorax sp. P1_H12_2 | reverse complement strand
GCTCGACAAGGACGGCGCCACGGTGGCCGGCAGCCGTTTCACCTATGCCACCGGCAAGCTGGTGCTGTGGTCCGCGAATCCCGACCTGGTCGACGGCAAGGGCGAGGTGCTGCGCACCGCCAGGTTCGCCCACCTCGCGCTCGCCGCGTCCAAGCTCGCGCCCTACGGCGCGGCCGCGGTGCAGACGATCACGCGGCTCGGCCTGCTGGCCCAGCTCGAACCGAAGTTCGTGCAGGGCGAGAGCATCGGCCAGACCTACAGCTTCATCTCCACCGGCAACGCGGAGCTCGGCTTCGTAGCGCTGTCGCAGGTCTGGGAAGGCGGCAAGATCAAGACCGGTTCGGCCTGGATCGTGCCGGCCGAGCTGCACGGCCCGATCCGCCAGGACGCGGTGCTGCTGGGCCGTGCCAGGGACAACGCCGCGGCCTCGGCCTTGATCGCGTTCCTCAAGACCGAGGGCGCGAAGACGGTGATCCGCTCCTTCGGCTACGACATCTGAGGCCGACGCGACGATGCCGTCCGCCGCCGACCTGGGCGCCGTCACGCTGACGCTGGAGCTGGCCTCGGTCACGACGCTGGTCCTGCTGCTGCTGGGCACGCCGCTGGCCTGGTGGCTGGCTCGCACCCGCTCGGCCTGGAAAGGTCCGATCGGCGCGATGGTGGCGCTGCCGCTGGTGCTGCCGCCCTCGGTGCTGGGCTTCTACTTCCTGGTGTCGATGGGCCCCAACGGGCCGCTCGGTGCGCTCACCCAATGGCTGGGCCTGGGCCTGCTGCCCTTCACCTTCACGGGGCTGGTGGTCGGCTCGGTGGTCTATTCGATGCCCTTCGTGGTGCAGCCGATCCAGAACGCCTTCGAGGCCATCGGCGAGCCGGCGCTCGAAGCCGCCGCCACGCTGCGGGCCTCGCCGCTCGACACTTTCTTCAGCGTGGTGCTGCCGCTGGCGCGCCCGGGCTACCTGACCGCCATCGTGATGGGCTTCGCCCACACCGTGGGCGAGTTCGGCGTGGTGCTGATGATCGGCGGCAACATCCCCGACAAGACGCGCGTGATCTCGGTGCAGATCTACGACCATGTGGAGGCTCTCGAGTACACGCAGGCCCATTGGCTCGCGGCCGGCATGGTGGTGTTCTCGTTCCTGGTCCTGCTGGCGCTGTATGCGCTCAATCCGACGGGACGGCGGCGATGAGGGCGCCGCCATCCGAAGGCCTGCGGCTGCGCCTCGCGGTCGACTTCCCCGCCTTCTCGCTGCAGGTCGACCTGGCCCTGCCCGGCCGCGGCGTGACCGCGTTGTCCGGCCCTTCGGGCTGCGGCAAGACCACCTGCCTGCGCGCCGTCGCGGGGCTGCAGTGCGCGCCGGGCGCCCTGGTCTCKGTCAATGGCGAGCGCTGGCAGGACGACGACCGCGCCATCTTCCTGCCGACGCACCGGCGGCCGCTGGGCTACGTGTTCCAGGAAACGCGGCTCTTCACCCACCTGGACGTGCGGCGCAACCTCGAATACGGGATGAAGCGGGTGGCGCCGGCGCTGCGCCGGGTCTCGCTCGCGCAGGCGGTCGAACTGCTGGGCATCGGCCCGCTGCTGGCGCGCCGGCCCGACACGCTGTCGGGCGGCGAGCGCCAGCGCGTGGGCATCGCGCGCGCCCTGGCGACCAGCCCGAAGCTGCTGCTGATGGACGAGCCGCTGGCCTCGCTCGACCTGGCGCGCAAGCGCGAGGTCCTGCCCTACCTCGAACGGCTGCACGCCGAGCTCGACATCCCGGTGCTCTACGTCAGCCACTCGCCCGACGAGGTCGCGCGGCTGGCCGACCACCTGGTCCTGCTGGACGCCGGGCGCGTGATCGCCAGCGGGCCGACCCATGAGTTGATGACCCGCCTCGACCTGCCGCTGGCGCACGGCGACGCCGCCGGATCGGTGATCGAGGCCGTGGTCGCGAGCGTCGATGCGGCCTATGGCCTGGTCCAGGTCGCGTTCGCGGGCTGCACGCTCAGCCTGCCGCACAGCGGCGTCGGCGTCGGCCAGCGCGTGCGCGTGCGAGTCCAGGCCCGCGATGTCAGCCTGACGCTGCGGCCGCAGGAGGGAACCAGCGTGCTCAACATCCTGCCCGCGACGATCACCGACCTCGCCGACGACGGGCCGGCGCAGCGGATGGTCGGACTCGATGTCGGCGGCGTTCGGATGCTGGCGCGCATCACGCGCAAATCGGCCGACCTGCTCGAGCTGGCCGTCGGCATGGGCGTCCATGCGCAGGTCAAGGGCGTGGCGATCGTGGAGTGAGCGCGGGAGGGGCCCGTTCAGCCCTTGTCCGCCTTGCCGGCCGCGTTCGCCAGCTTGCTGAGCATCCTGTCGACGATCCACGGCTGCCGGTCCTGGTCTTCCGCGCGCTCCTTTCGGCGGATCGCGTTGCGAACCGCGATGGAGCCGACATAGCGGATCGGTTCGGGCGGGAAATGCCCCAGCGGCCCCTGCGTCAAGGGGCTGCGGGTCCACGCATTGTCCTGGTCCAGCAGCATGGAGGAAAGGATCTGGCCGCCCATGTAGCTGGGGCCGACCCCGTTGCCGGAATAGCCGAAGCCGTAGCAGATGTGGGGCGCGCCATCGAGCTTGCCGAAGAAGGGAAAGCCGGTGACGGACCGGTCCGACGGCCCGTTCCAGCTGGCCGTGATCGGCGTCTCGCGCAAGGCCGGAAAAAACGAATGCAGCGCGCGCGTCAGCTCCGCCTCGTAGGGCGAACGCTGGTCGAAGACCGGCGCGATGCGGCCGCCCCAGGCGAAAGTGTTGCCGCCCTTGCCCAGCATGATCCGGCCGTCGACCGTGCTTCGGTAGTAGTAGACGAAGGTCCTTGAATCGAGCACCGAGACGCCGCTGTCGAGGCCGATCTCGCGCAGCAGGTCGGGGCACTTTTCAGTGATCACCATGTCGCTCGACACGACCGCGATGGTGCGCTCGAACTGCGGCAGGCTGCGCGCCATCCAKGCATTGAGGGCCAGCACCAGCTTCTTTGCTTCGATGCTGCCGCAGGGCGTGCGCACGACGACCGGATGACCGCGGCTGAAGTCCAGCATCGGGCTGCGTTCGTAGATGCGGATGCCCATGGCGAGTGCGGCGCGGCGCAGGCCGCGCACGAGCTTGCCGGGATGCACCGTGGCGGCGATGGGCGAGTACACGCCCGCGAGGTTGCGCGCCGACCCGGAGCGGCGGACCACCTCTTCGGGCGGCAGCGCGCGGTAGGAATGGATGCCGCAGTCCTCCAGCGCCCGCATCACCGGATCGAGAGTGCCGACCTGGGCCTGCGAGGTCGCGGTATAGAGCGTGCCGTCCTGCCGCAGCTCGGCGTCGATGCCGTGCGCGCGACAGAAGTCCGCGATGTGATCGACCACCGCTTCCGACGCCTTGACGAGCCGGATCGCCTCGGCCTCGCCGAAGAGCCGTCGCAAGGTGAAGAATTTCGCCGACCAGGTGAGCAGGCAACCGCCGTTGCGCCCGCTGGCGCCGGCGCCGCACAGGTCGCTCTCGATGATCGCGATGTCCAGCGACGGATCCTGCTGCTTGGCCTGGATCGCGGTCCAGAGGCCGGTGAAGCCGCCGCCGACGATGCAGACATCGGCACGCTGCGCCCCTTGCAAGGCAGGCGCCAGGTCGCCGTCGTTGAAG
>NZ_JBFUCI010000537.1:0-3658 GCF_056405335.1 Variovorax sp. P1_H12_2 | reverse complement strand
GAGTGCGGTCGACAGCGTGGTATTGGGACCCGGCGAGAAACTCATCGCCGTGGCCAACACCAGCAGCGCAGTGAATTCTTGCCAGTTCATGGGACACACTTTAAACTGATGACCATTACAGTACCGGTACAGAATGTCGAACATGGGGCGTGTCTGTATCGGTCCGTGCATCGACACAGAAACCCCGGCGCGCATGCTGACACGAACTTCCACCCAATCGCTGACGGCGCAACTTGCCGACCGATTCGCCGAGCGCATCCGCGACCGCCTGCTGGCGCCGGGCGCGCGCCTGCCTTCGGTGCGCGAGTGCGCGCGCCAGCAGGGCGTGAGCCCGCATACGGTGGTCGCGGCCTATGACCAATTGCTCGCCCAGGGCCTGGTCGAGGCACGTCGCCAACGAGGCTTCTATGTGCGCGACTCGGGCGCGGCCGGCGCCCCGGAGCCTGCGAGCACGCGTTCGGCACCGGCCCAGGCGCCCGTGCAACTCGTGGCGGCCGATGCCAGCACCCTGATCCGGGGCATGTTCCATCGGCCGAGCGACAAGCCCCAGCCCGGCATGGGCGTCTTCCCGCCCGACTGGCTGGAGTCGACCTTCATGCCGGCGGCGGTGCGCCGCGTCACCGGCACCAAGGCATTGCAGGAATTCTCGCTGCAGTACGGCGAGCCGGCCGGGGACGGCGGCCTGCGCCGCAGCCTGTCCGGCAAGCTGGCCAGCATCAACGTCCCGGCCGCACCGGACCAGATCGTGACCACGATCGGCGCCACCCACGCGCTCGACATCGTGAGCCGCACCCTGCTGCGGGCCGGCGACCCCGTGATGGTCGAGGAGCCGGGCTGGGCGCTCGAGTTCGCGCGGCTCGAGGCGCTCGGGATGCGCATCCTGCCGGTGCCGCGCAAGGCCGACGGCCCCGACCTGGAGGTGATGGAGCGCTACTGCACCGCCGGCGAGGGCCTCAAGCCCAAGCTGTTCGTGAGCGTGAGCGTGCTGCACAACCCGACCGGCTACAGCCTCACGCCGGGCAGCGCGCATCGCGTGCTGCAGCTCGCCAACCGGCATGACTTCCATATCGTCGAGGACGACACCTACAGCCATCTCGCGCCCGAGCATGCAACCCGGCTCAGCGCGCTCGACGGCCTGCAGCGCACCATCTACGTCAGCGGCTTCGCCAAGATCCTGGCGCCCAACTGGCGCATCGGCTTCCTCGCGGCCTCGCCGGCGCTGGTCGGCCGCCTGCTCGAGACCAAGCTGCTCGCGACCCTGACCTCGCCCGCGCTGTTCGAGCGCGCGCTCGCCTGGTGCATCGACCAGGGGCAGCTGCGCCGGCATGCGGATCGGGTCCGCGTCAGGCTCGATGGCGCGCGCGGCCGCACCGTCAAGCTCGCATTGGCTGCCGGCTGCACGCTGGCCTCGGAGCCGGCCGGACTGTTCGGCTGGGTCGACACCGGCGTCGACACMGACGCGCTGACCCAGCGCATGCTCGACGAGGGCTACCTGCTGGCACCGGGCTCGCTGTTCCATGCCAGGCGGCCGCCGACCACGCTGATGCGAATCAACTTCGCCACCGCGCAGGACGCGACCTTCTGGAAGGTGTTCGCGCGGGTCAGGGACAAGATCTGACGCGCTGCGGCTTCAGAGCAGCTTGTCGGGCGCCAGCGGGCCGAACAGCCTGAGCAGCAGCCGCAGGCCGGCGCTGGTGTCGGGCTCGGTGGTGGCGTCTTCGAGCTGGCTGCCTTCGGGCGCGCGCCAGACCAGATGGCCCTCGTTCAGCTCGACATGCCAGGCGCCTTCGCGCAGCGCCGCTTCGATCCGGTCGGCGGCGATGCCCGAGAGCGCATCGCTGCGCACCAGCACGGCGATCTCGGTGTTCTGCCACTGCGATCGCAGGTCGAGGTTCATCGATCCGACCACCAGGAACCGGCGGTCCATCACCAGCACCTTCGAATGCAGCATCGAGCGAGACTCGCCGGCAAGGTTGCTGCCCGAGTCGCCGAAGGCGCTGCCCAGGCCGGCCTGTTCGCTTCGCAACTCGTAGAGCTCGACGCCCATGGCGAGCAATGCCTCGCGGTGCCGCGCATAGCCCACGTGGGCCACGGGGGCGTCGTTCGAGGCCAGCGAATTCGTCAGGACCCGAACCCGGACACCGCGCGCCCGGGCCGCGGCGAAGGCCTGCTTCATGTCGGGCCCCGGCACGAAATAGGGCGAGATGACCAACAGGTCGCGTCGTGCCTGCCCGATCCATTGCAGCAGCCCCTCGACCACCGTGTCGCCGGTGGCTGCCGCGTTGGCCGCCGCGTCGAGCGTGCCGGCGCCCGACGCGCGTCGAGCGCGACCGGCGCGCTGCGTCACGGTCAGCCCCGGGTCCTTGACCGTGCCGGCATCGGGGCTCCCGCCGTCAGGCGCAATCTTGGCCGGCTTGTCCGCCAGCACGACGGCCGGTGCCCAGACGAGCGCMGCGGCACCCAGGTCCATCGGCTTTTCGTCCCAGGCGCGCGCGCGCGGTTCGCCTTCGGGCGCAGATGAGGTCCCGTACGTGGCCTGCCGATCCTGCTTCCCCGCGCCGGCGGCGCCCGCCTGGTCGCGGATCCTGTCGAGTTCCTTCGGCGTCACCAGCGACTGCACCGGGTAGGCGCGATCGCTGTTCCAGTAGGTGTCGAAGCTGCGCGAGAGATCCTGCACGAGCGGCCCTGCCACCAGCAGGTCGAGATCGATGAAATTGCTCCTGCTGTCCTTGCCGAAGTAGGCGTCCCCCAGGTTGCGCCCGCCGGACACGGCCATCGCGTTGTCGGCGATGAACAGCTTGTTGTGCATGCGCTGCTGCAGGCGCGATGCGTCGTCGAGCGCGTTGAAGGCCCGGCCCAGGGTCGACCCGCGGGCCCCCGCGAGCGGATTGAACATCCGCATCTCGACATTGGGCACGAAGGCCATGCGCATCACCAGGGCGTCGCGTCCTGTGCTGTGGAGGTCGTCGAGCAGGATCCGCACGCGCACGCCGCGTCCTGCGGCGTCACGCACGGCGGCGAGCAGGCGGGCGGTGCTGGCGTCGGCATGGATCGCGTAGTACTGGAGATCCAGCGTCTTCTGCGCCGCTTCGGCCAGCGCCAGCCTGCTGCCGTAGGCGGCCTGCGGGCCGTCGAGCAGCAGGAAGCCGGACTCGAAGCGCGCGCTGGCGGCCTGGCGGCGTTGCCGCACGAGATCGGCGAGTGGCGTGCCCGCGGGAGAGTCCAGCGCCGAGGAGGCCGGCCGCTCGACATTCGCAGGCAGTTCCGCGCAGGCGCCCAGGCACAGGGCGAAGGCCAGCACCCCACCGAGGCGGCGCAGCAGGGCCGTAGGTCGCCCGCGGGCGTGAGGGGAGGCCATGCGGCGAGGGAGAGGCCYGGACAGCGGCATATATATAGATATAGCGCGCCGTGGACTTGCCCCACGTCAGACAAGAACCCCGTTAGCGCGCGGCCCCCAGCGCTTCCCAGCGCTCCAGCGCGGCCATCAGCTCGTCGTCGATGCGGGCATGGCGCTCGCCGAGCTCAGCCGCCCGGGAGGCGTCGCTCGCGTAGATGGCGCCGCCGTCGAGCTCGAGCGCTTCCGTGATCCGCTTCTGTTCTTCTTCCAGCTCGGCGATTTGTGCCGGCAGGGTTTCGAGTTCGCGCTGCTCCTTGTAGC
>NZ_JBFUCI010000536.1:0-3666 GCF_056405335.1 Variovorax sp. P1_H12_2 | reverse complement strand
CGGATGGACAGTGCCGCGTTCAGCCGCTGCCGCAGCCAGAGCATCGACTATGCGGTACTCGAGAAATGCAACCGGGTCGTCGTCATTCCGTTCCAGGGCCGCTGGAGCGACGTGGGCAGCTGGAATGCGGTCGCCGACCTCCATGACACCGACGCCAACGGCAACCGAATCAGCGGCCAGGGCTTCGCCATGGGGGCGACCAACACCTTCATCCATGCACCCAGCCGGCCGGTGGTGGCCCTGGGCACCAAGGATCTGCTGGTGGTCGACACCCCCGACGCGCTGCTGGTCGTGCACCGCGACTGCGCGGAACAGGTCAAGGACGTGGTCGCGCTGCTGACCACGCACGGCCACAGCCAAGCGACCCGGCACCGCCGCATTCCAAGACCCTGGGGCGCCTACGACAGCATCGACGACGGCGAGCGCTTCGCGGTCAAGCGCCTGACCGTGAAGCCGGGCGCGCGCCTGACCTTGCGGATGCATCACCATCGTGCCGAGCACTGGGTGATCGTCAAGGGCACGGCGCGCGTGGTGTGCGACGACAAGACCGTGCTGGTCAAGGAAAACGAATCGATCTACATCCCCGTGGGTGCAGTCTATCGGCTGGAAAACGTCGGCAAGACCGCGCTGGAAGTCATCGAAGTCCAGACCGGCGGCTACCTGGGCGAAGACGACATCGTGCGCTTCGCCGATGGCGAGTCACCCGCCCTCGGCGGTGCAAGAATGCACGCCTGACTCCTCCAACCGGCGACAAGATATTTCAATGAACGAGTTGCACAAGCGGATTTTCGTCGCCGGCCATCGCGGCATGGTCGGAAGCGCCATCGTGCGCTGCCTGGAAGCGCAGGGCCACACCCACATCATCACCAGGAGCCGTTCGGAACTCGATCTGACGGACCAGGCGCAGGTGCGGGCCTTCTTCGCCGAGGAGAGGCCTCAGGAGGTGTACGTCGCCGCCGCGAAGGTGGGCGGCATCCATGCGAACAACAGCTTTCCGGCCGAGTTCATCTACTCGAACCTGATGGTCGAGGCCAACCTGATCCACGAATCCTGGCGCACCGGCGTCGGCAAGCTGCTGTTCCTCGGATCGAGCTGCATCTACCCGCGCCTCGCGCAACAGCCGATGTCGGAGGACGCGCTTCTCACCGGCAAGCTGGAACCGACCAACGAGCCCTATGCGATCGCCAAAATCGCCGGCATCAAGCTGTGCGAAAGCTACAACCGCCAGTACGGCTGCGATTTCCGCAGCGTGATGCCAACCAACCTCTATGGCCCGGGCGACAACTACCACCCCGAGAACAGCCATGTGCTGCCGGCGATGATCCGGCGCTTCCACGAAGCGAAGGCCGGCGATGCGCCGGCGGTCGTCATCTGGGGCACCGGCTCGCCGAAGCGGGAATTCCTCTACGTCGACGACATGGCGCGCGCCTGCGTCCACGTGATGGACCTGCCGCGGGAGGCCTACGCGGCGCATACCGACGTCATGGCCAGCCACATCAATGTGGGCACCGGCGAGGACCTGTCGATCGCCGAACTCGCGCAGATGGTGAGCGAGGTGGTCGGCTACCGCGGCAGCATCCACTACGACACCAGCAAGCCCGACGGCGCGCCGCGCAAGCTGCTCGACATTTCGCGTATCCGCCAGCTCGGATGGAAGCCGGAAGTGGCGTTGCGTGACGGTATTGCGAACGCCTACGAAGATTTCTGCAGCGAAGCGCTGGTGGTCTGAAGAGCGCCGCAGGGGCAGTTCCTACCATGCGCGCATCCTTCCTTTCCCTGGTTCCGCCGGGTTCCGGCGGCGTTCGGGACTATGCGACCGTGCTCGGGAACGCCCTCCAGTCCCCGCCCCTGGAAATGACCCGGATGACCGACATTTCGTCCCTTTCGGGCGACTGCCTGCTGCTGCACTTCAGCGGCTACGGCTTCCAGAAACGCGGCGTGCCGCTCTGGCTGGTCGAGCACATGCGCAGCCTGCGTACGCGCTTCCAGGCGTTCGGAGTCGTGTTCCATGAGCTGTTCGCTTCCAGCCCGCCCTGGGGCTCTGCGTTCTGGCTCGGCGCCTGGCAGAAGCGGATCGCCAGCGAGCTGCTCGACCTCTCGGATTTCTGGTTGACCAACCGGGAGGAGTCCGGCCGATGGCTCCTGGCGCGACGCGACACCAYGCCGCACCGCGTGCTGCCCATTTGTTCGAATGTGGGAGAGCCGCCTTCGATCGACACCGACAGAGCGCCGCACCTGGTTGTCTTCGGCAGCCCCGGGGTGCGCGCCAACGTCTACCAATGGGCCAGCGGCGAAGTGTTCGACTGTGCGCGACGAAAGGGCCTGGTCATCCATGACATCGGTCCGCCGCTGCAGGACGCTTCATTGACGCAGCGCCTGCTCCGGGAGAACGCCGTGGTGCACGGGAGACTGGCGGCGCAGGAGGTGAGCCAGATCCTGTCCGGCGCCAGCTACGGCGCCCTCGCCTATCCCATCGACTACGCGTCGAAGAGCGGTGTGCTTGCCTCCTACAGCGCCCACGGCATCTGCCCGATCCTGCTCTGGAACGACTACCGGCCGCATGATGGACTGGTCGCCAATGTCAACTACGTGGCCGGCTTCGCGGCGCTCGAGGACATCGATCCGGGCGTCGTCGGCCGCCAGGCGCGCGGGTGGTATGAGCCGCATTGCGTGCAAGCACATGTTGCCGCCTTGAGAACGATGCGCAGCGAGGCTCGCAGATGAGCGACATCCGCTTCCTGTGGACGTCACGCGAACGGCCGGCGCTGGGGTCCCGGCGCTGGTTTGTCGTATGGGCCAAGCGGGCGCTRCATTTCCGCGCGCTGCTCAAGATCATTCTGGCAAGGCGCAGCTTTCGCGTCCGCGGGGCGCAGGTGGGCGAACTGTCGATCCTCGATCGATTCGAACTCAAGGGCGCGGCCGCCAACCTGAGCGTCGGGGAGCACAGCTTCATTTCGGGGTCTTCGGAGATCGTCGCGCTCGACCAGGTCCACATCGGCTCACGCGTCGTGATCAACGACCGGGTCAGCATTCTCACGGCGAGTCACCATGTCGGAGATCCGGGCTGGCGATCCTTCAAGAAGCCGGTGCGCATCGAGGACTACGCCTGGATCGCGGTCGGCGCGACCATCCTGCCGGGTGTCACGATCGGCTACGGCGCGGTCGTGGGCGCGGGCGCGGTGATCGCGAAGGATGTGCCGCCGCTGGCGGTCGCCACCGGCAATCCGGCCGTCGTTCGGCTGAACGCGCGCCCCGCCGACCTCTGCTACGACCCCGTGGCCCTGCTGCCGCCGTTCGAGGCGTGGATCGGCCGCCGCGCCGATCCGGCGAGTCCGGCGAATCCGCCCATGCACGGCCTAGAGCCGCGGCCATGACCATGGTGCTGGTCACGCATCCCGGGCTGCAGCACTCGCACCAGCTCGCCCTCGCGCTGCATGAGCGTTCGCTGCTGCAGTCTTTCTGGTCCGGCGTGCCGGTGGTGGCGGACGGCGAAGCGCCGCCGTGGTGGCTGCCCGCCGGCTATCGCGAGAAGGTCCGCAAGGTCGAGATCCCCCGCTCGCTGCGGCGTCATCCGGCTCGCTTCCAGCTCGCCCTGAGGATGTCGGGCTCGATCGTCAGGCTCGGCGTTCCGGGTTCGGACATCGTGCACCGTGTTTTCCACTGGTT
>NZ_JBFUCI010000535.1:0-3681 GCF_056405335.1 Variovorax sp. P1_H12_2 | reverse complement strand
GGCAGAAGCGGAGAAAGTCCTGCGCATGCTCCCGCTGAAATACCCCGATGCAGGGCCTCTGCCGATGAAGATGCCGGGCCCGGACGAGGTCCGCCTGTTCCGCGTTACACCCTCGGTCATTTCCGTTCTCGATTACTCGAAGGGCTTCGGACACACGGATCTCGTCGTTTGCTGATTGCGGCATCTCGGCCCTTCGCGCTCCCGGCCGGCGAAGCCCGGCCCGTTGGTGAAACACCGCGGAACCGGCTTCGCCGGGCCGCTGGTGTTGCCCCCAGCAGGGGGTGGGCGCCCGACACGAAGTGCGGGCAACCTGGGGGGTTTCCACATCAATGGCACAATGCGGCAGTACTCAGGCCCTTCCCCAGCCACAGTCGCATCCGCCAATCGGTTCAGCCGTGTCGCGGAAGGTTTCTTAAACCAGCTAGTGCTTCCTTCAGGGAAGCGAAGGTCAGCGGAATATGAGCGATTCCTCGTCGACGGCTTCGTCCGTCTACAGCGCCTACCAAGGCAACACCTACCTCTTCGGCGGCAATGCGCCCTATGTCGAAGAGATGTACGAAAACTACCTCTCCAATCCCGGCAGCGTGCCCGACAACTGGCGTGCGTACTTCGACGCGCTCCAGAACGTGCCCGCCACCGACGGCAGCAACACCAAGGACGTGCCCCACCTGCCGGTGGTCAACGCCTTCGCCGAGCGCGCCAAGCAGGGCACCACCAAGGTGGTGGTGGCCAGCGGTGCCGACTCCGAGCTCGGCCGCAAGCGCACCGCGGTCCAGCAACTGATCGCCGCCTATCGCAACGTCGGCGCCCGCTGGGCCGACCTCGACCCGCTCAAGCGCGCCGAGCGTCCCGCGATCCCGGAGCTCGAACCCTCGTTCTACGGCTTCGCCGACGCCGACCTCGAGACCGTGTTCAACACCAGCAACACCTTCTTCGGCAAGGAGACGATGTCGCTGCGCGACCTGCTCAACGCGCTGCGCGAAACCTACTGCGGCACCATCGGCGCCGAGTACATGTACATGACCGACCAGGCGCAGAAGCGCTGGTGGCAGCAGCGGCTCGAAAGCGCCCGCACCAATCCGCAGCTCTCCGCCGAGCAGAAGAAGCGCGTGCTCGAGCGGCTGACCGCCGCCGAAGGCCTCGAGCGCTTCCTGCACACCAAGTACGTCGGCCAGAAGCGCTTCTCGCTCGAAGGCGGCGAGAGCTTCATCGTCTCGATGGACGAGCTGATCAACCAGGCCGGCATCGCGGGCGTGCAGGAAATCGTCATCGGCATGGCGCACCGCGGCCGCCTCAACGTGCTGGTCAACTCGCTCGGCAAGCTGCCGGCCGACCTGTTCGCGGAGTTCGACCACACGGCCCCCGAAGACCTGCCCAGCGGTGACGTCAAGTACCACCAGGGCTTCAGCTCCGATGTGACCACGGGCGGCGGGCCGGTGCACCTGAGCCTGGCCTTCAACCCCTCGCACCTCGAGATCGTGAATCCGGTGGTCGAGGGCTCGGTGCGCGCCCGCATGGACCGCCGCGCCGACCCGCTCGGCAAGCAGGTGCTGCCGGTGATCGTGCACGGCGACGCGGCCTTCGCAGGCCAGGGCGTCGTGATGGAAACGCTGGCGCTGGCCGAAACGCGCGGCTACTCCACCGGCGGCACGGTGCACATCGTGATCAACAACCAGATCGGCTTCACCACCAGCGACCCGCGCGACAGCCGCTCGACGCTGTATTGCACCGACATCGTCAAGATGATCGAGGCGCCGGTGCTGCACGTGAACGGCGACGACCCCGAAGCCGTGGTGCTCGCAACCCAGCTCGCCCTCGAATTCCGCATGGAGTTCCAGAAGGACGTGGTGGTCGACATCGTCTGCTTCCGCAAGCTGGGGCACAACGAGCAGGACACGCCGGCGCTCACGCAGCCGCTGATGTACAAGAAGATCGCGCAGCATCCCGGCACGCGCAAGCTCTACGCCGACAAGCTGGCCGCCCAAGGCCTGGGCGCCACGCTCGGCGACGATCTGGTCAAGGCCCAGCGCGCGGCCTTCGACGCCGGCAAGAACACCTCCGACCCGGTGCTGACCAACTTCAAGAGCAAGTACGCGGTCGACTGGAGCCCCTTCCTCAACAAGAAGTGGACCGACGCCGGCGACACCGCGATCCCGACCGCCGAATGGAAGCGGCTGGCCGAGCGCATCACCAAGGCGCCTGAAGGCTTCACGGTGCACCCGCTGGTCAAGAAGGTGCTGGACGATCGCGCGGCGATGGGTCGCGGCGACGTCAACATCGATTGGGGCATGGGCGAGCACATGGCGTTTGCCTCGCTGGTGGCCAGCGGCTATCCGGTCCGCCTGTCGGGCGAAGACTGCGGTCGCGGCACCTTCACGCACCGCCACGCGGTGCTGCACGACCAGAACCGCGAGAAGTTCGACGAAGGCACCTATGTGCCGCTGCAGAACGTGGCCGACAACCAGGCGCCGTTCGTCGTCATCGACTCGATCCTGTCCGAAGAAGCGGTGCTCGCGTTCGAATACGGCTACGCCTCGAACGACCCGAACACGCTGGTGATCTGGGAAGCGCAGTTCGGCGACTTCGTGAACGGCGCGCAGGTCGTGATCGACCAGTTCATCGCCTCCGGCGAAGTCAAGTGGGGCCGCGTCAACGGCATCACGCTGATGTTGCCGCACGGCTATGAAGGCCAGGGACCGGAGCACAGCTCGGCGCGCCTCGAGCGCTTCATGCAGCTTGCGGCCGACACCAACATGCAGGTGGTCCAGCCGACGACGGCGAGTCAGATCTTCCATGTGCTGCGTCGCCAGATGGTGCGCAACCTGCGCAAGCCCCTGATCATCATGACGCCGAAGTCGCTGCTGCGGAACAAGGATGCGACTTCGCCGCTGGCCGAGTTCACCAAGGGCAGTTTCCAGACCGTCATCCCGGACAGCAAGGACCTGAAGGCCGAGAAGGTCAAGCGCGTCATCGCCTGCTCGGGCAAGGTCTACTACGACCTGGCCAAGAAGCGCGAGGAAAAGGACATCGACGACGTGGCGATCATCCGAGTCGAGCAGCTCTATCCCTTCCCGCACAAGGCCTTCGCCGCCGAACTGAAGAAGTACCCCCATCTCGTGGACGTGGTGTGGTCGCAGGACGAGCCGCAGAACCAGGGGGCCTGGTTCTTCGTGCAGCACTACATYCACGAGAACATGCAGGAAGGCCAGAAGCTGGGCTACTCCGGCCGTGCCGCCTCGGCATCGCCCGCGGTCGGCTACTCGCACCTGCACCAGGAACAGCAGAAGGCGCTGGTCGACGGCGCGTTCGGCAAGCTCAAGGGCTTCGTGCTGACCAAGTAACAAGATCGCTCTGATCCACCTTCACAAGAAAACACGAAACGAGCACATAGAAATGTCCATCGTAGAAGTCAAAGTCCCCCAGTTGTCCGAGTCCGTGGCCGAAGCCACCATGCTGCAGTGGAAGAAGAAGCCCGGCGACGCCGTCGCCATCGATGAAATCCTGATCGAGATCGAGACCGACAAGGTCGTGCTCGAGGTGCCCGCACCCGCGGCCGGCGTGCTGGCCGAGATCATCCAGGCCGACGGCGCCACCGTCGTCGCCGAGCAGTTGATCGCGAAGATCGACACCGAAGGCAAGGCCGGCGCGGCCGTGCCCGCGGCGGCGCCGGCCGCCGTGCCG
>NZ_JBFUCI010000534.1:0-3702 GCF_056405335.1 Variovorax sp. P1_H12_2 | reverse complement strand
TTCTGAGAGAAGCTGGTGTAGGGGAAGGTGTTGAAGACGCCGCCGATCAGGGTGCCGAGGCCGTCGGTGCGCAGGCCGCGCGCCAGGTCCTGCTGGCTGATCTTGCGGTCGGTCATCTCGCCGAGCGCGAGAAACATGCCGGTCGACTCGATCATCACCACGATCATGATCAACGACATCGTGAGGATCAGCACCGGGTCGAATTTCGGCAGGCCGAAGTGGAAGGGCAGCACGATGTCGAACCACGCGGCGCTGCCGACCTTCTCGAAGGTCATGAAGCCGAAGGCGGTGGCGACCACGGCGCCGATCACGATGCCCAGCAGCACCGAAATGTTGGCGATGAAGCCCTTGGCGTACTTGACGATCAGCAGGATCGACACGAGCACGAGCGCCGCGATGGCGAGCCCGCCCAGGTCGGCGTAGCGCGGGTTCGGCACCGAGGGCACGATCGACAGGCCCTTGGGCACCGGCGGCACGGCCGAGCCGGGCGAGGTGACGTCGGCCAGCCACTTGGCATAGACCGGGTCGACCAGCGCCGGCGCGGTCGGCCCGACCGGGTTGCCGAAGATCCAGTTGATGCCCACGCGCATCAGGCTGATGCCGATCACCGCGATGATGGTGCCGGTGACCACCGGCGGGAAGAAGCGCAGCATGCGCGAGACCATCGGCGCGATCAGTATCGAGATGATGCCGGCGCCGATGATGGCGCCGAACAGCAGCTGCGCGCCGGCCTGGCCCGGGTTGGCGTTGGCGATCGCGACCATCGGCGCGACCGACGCGAAGGTCACGCCCATCATCACCGGCAGCTTGATGCCGAACCACTGGGTGGCGCCGAGCGACTGGATCAGCGTCGCGATGCCGCAGCAGAACAGGTCGGCCGAGATCAGCAGCGCGACCTCCTGCGGCGTGAGCTTGAGCGCGCGACCGACGATCAGCGGCACCGCCACCGCACCGGCATACATCACGAGCACGTGCTGCAGGCCGAGGGCGGCGAGTTTGCCGGCCGGCAGGCGCTGGTCGACCGGGTGGATGGAAGGCGAGGCAGCCGTCATTGCGTGGACTCCTGGGCAGCGTGGAGGAAGGGGAAGGGGCGAACGCGTCTTGCCGTGAATCGTTTACCGTTCTGTACGCGAAACTGTATACAGATCAGGTGGTCGCCTGTATGGCGGAAAACCCGCGCTCCGTGCGCCCGAGCAAGTCGCGGGCCCGCGCTTCTCAGAACCTGTTTACGATCTCCCTGGGGTCGCGCAGGCGTTTTTTCGGGAGGGGATGCAAGGCGCAGTGCGCCGCCCATAGCATGGCTATGGGCAAGCGCTGCAACGCCGCAGACCGCCCGAAAAGACGCCTGCCCTTCGGGTTGGGGCGAAATCGGGCGATTTCTGCGTGCCGCTGCTTGCATGGGCAGGAGCCCATGCGGCGCAACGGCACTTCGAACTCATCCCGATTGCGCCCCAACGCGACCCCAGGGAGATCGTAAACAGGTTCTCAGGCCAGCAGAGCCTTGACGAGGTCGAGCTGGCGATCCGGCACGCCGGCCGAAAGTTGAAGGTTGGCCTCGATGCGCAGCAGGTGGTCCGTCATGCACGCCACGGCGGCCTCGACATCGCCGCTGCGGCAGACGCGCAGGAATTCTGCGTGTTCGTCGGACGAACAATGCGGATCGTTCGACGAGTGGTACAGCATGGCGATCAGCGAGCTGCGCGCGACCAGCTCACGGATCAGTTCTGCCAGGGTCTGGTTGCCAGCGGCCTCCGCCAGCGCGACGTGGAAGTCGCCGAGCAGCTTCTCCCGCACCGTGCCGGTCGTCGTGGTGGCGCGCAAGGTGGTGCGCTCGAACTGGATGTGCTGCTCGAGCGCCTGGTAGTCGGCGGGACGCGCCTTGGCGACGAACAGCCGCACCACCTCGCTTTCGAGCAGGCGCCGGACCCCGAAGACTTCGCGCGCCTCCTGCACGCTGGGCTTGCTGACGAAAGCCCCCTTGTCCGGGATCATTTCGATCAGTTTTTCCTTCGACAGCGTCAGCAGCGCCGCCCGGATCTTGGTGCGGCTGACCGAATAGAGCCGCCCCAGTGCTTCCTCGCGCAGCCAGGTGCCGGGCGGCAGCCGCTTCTCGACGATCGCGGTGGCGATGTCCTGCGCGATGCCTTCGACGGTGGCGGTCTTGTCGACCGCAGCCTCTGTCCCGGACCTTGCAGGCGGCGGGAGGGGGTGAGCGGAAGCTTTGGGGGCGCGTGGCATGGCGCCATTGTGAATGAGGCTGGATGGGCCTGGATGCGGCGGAGCCCTGGGTCGCCGCCCGCCGCGATCAGGCCGCCCGCTTCAGCGGCGGCATCGCCGGCAACGCGAAGTCGCCGAGGAGGCCGCTGATCGGCTTGGGCAGCGGGCGTGCCAGTTCGCCGCGCTTGCTGGTGGCCAGGCGCAGGCTCACCAGCGATTCGACCAGCTGCGTCCCGGCGGCCACGCCGTCGACCACCGGCACGCCGAGCACCTGTCCGATGTGCTCGCACAGGTCGGCCATGCCGGCGCAGCCGAGCACGATCGTATCGGAGCCGTCCTCGTCGAGCGCGCGGCGGCATTCGTCGACGATGCGCTCGCGCGCGCGCGATCCGGGCGCCTCGAGCTCGAGCACCGCGATCTCGCAGGCTCGCACGTTGGCGCAGAAGCGTTTCATGCCGTAGACCTCGGCGAGGTGCCAGGCCTGTCCCATCGTGCGGGCCAGGGTGGTCACGACGCTGAAGCTGCTTCCCACCAGGCTCGCCAGATGCATGGCCGCCTCGGCGATGCCGACCACCGGGCCGCGCGCCAGTTCCCTGGCGGCCTTGAGACCGGGGTCGCCGAAGCAGGCGATCACGTAGCCGTCGATGCCGTCGCGCTCGCCGGCGGCGATCTCCTGCAGCAGGCCGGGCACCGCCAGCGCCTCGTCGTAGTGGCTTTCGATCGAGGCCGGCCCCATGGCGGGGCTGACCGCCACGATCTCGGTGCCGGGCCGCGCCACCGAGCGCGCGCAGGCACCGATCTTCTCGGTCATGCTCCAGGTGGTGTTGGGATTGATGATCTTGATGCGCATGATGGGTCGGGGATTGGAAATGAGCTTGCTCAGCGCTTGCGGTTCTGCAGCATGTAGAAAACGAAGCCGAGGCCGGTGCCGATGAACCAGGCGTAGTTGGCGGCACCGCGCAGGGGCGGCACCAGCACGCACAGCACCGGCACCAGCGCGGCCGGGACCAGCGCCCAGATGGCGCGCCGGTTGTAGCCGTTGTCGTACCAGTAGGCGCCTGCCGGGCTCAGGGTGTAGAGCGCATCGACGTCGACGCGCTGCTTTTGCACCAGGTAGTAGTCGGCGATCAGGATGCCGAACAGCGGCCCGATGAAGGAACCCAGGATGTCCAGCGTGTAKTGGATGACCTCCGGGTTGTTGTAGAGGTTCCACGGCGTGATGAAGACAGAGCCCACCGCGGCGATCATGCCGCCGGTGCGCCAGCTGATCTTCTGCGGCGCGACGTTCGAGAAGTCGAAGGCTGGCGAGACGAAATTGGCGACGATGTTGATGCCGACGGTGGCGATCATGAAGGTCAGCGCGCCGATCACCACCGCGGTGGTGCTGTCGATCTTCGCCACGGTGTGGACCGGATCGGTGATGAGTTCGCCGAACACCGGCAGCGTCGCGGCGGAGGTGATCACGGCCAGCAGCGAGAAGAATAG
>NZ_JBFUCI010000533.1:0-3704 GCF_056405335.1 Variovorax sp. P1_H12_2 | reverse complement strand
GCACGATGCCGTCGATAAGCTCGGCGCGCGTGGCCGAGCCGACGGCGGCGAGCATGCGGACTTCGTCCTCGGCTTCGATGCCGATGTGGCGCGCGATGAATTCTTCGGCGTTCTGGAGTTCGCTGAGCGAGGGGGCAGTGGGCAGCACGGGCGTCGGCATGGAAGGGTCCGGTCGGGCGTAGGGGTCAGTTGTCGGCGGAGAATTTCGCGTAGGCGGTTTCGTCGAGCAGCGGCTCGAGCTGCGCGGGGTCGCTCACGCGCACCTTGAAGAACCAGCCGGCGTCCATCGGTGCACTGTTGGCGAGCGAGGGATCGGCGCGCAGCGCCTCGTTGACCTCGGTGATCTCGCCAGACACCGGCATGAACACGTCGGCCGCGGCCTTGACCGACTCGACCACGCCGGCGACATCGCCCTGGGCGAAGCTCTTGCCGACTTCGGGCAGGTCGACGAAGACCACGTCGCCGAGGGCGTCCTGCGCATGCACCGTGATGCCGACCGTGACCAGCGCCGCGTCGGCTTCCTGCCGCACCCACTCGTGGTCCTTGGTGTACTTGAGGCTCATGAAAATCTCCTTGAAAAGTGTCTGGCTTGAAGAAATCGAGAAATCGAGGARGGCCTCAGCCCCGGTGGTAGCGCGCGGGAACGAAGGGCAGGGTGCTCACTTCCATCGGCACCGGCTTGCCGCGCACGATGGCCTGGATCCGTGTTCCGGGCTCGGCATAGGCCAGCGCGACGTAGCCCATTGCGACCGGCCGGTCGACGGTCGGGCCCAGCAGTCCGCTGGTGACCTGGCCGATGGCCAGGCCGCCCTCGAAGGATTCGAGCATCGTGCCGTCGCGCACCGGAATGCGTTCCAGCGCCACCAGGCCGACCCGCTTGCGCTTGAGCGTCTCGTGGTCCAGGTGGCCGGCCGCGCCGTTGGCGGCGGTGAGCTGCGCCAGCACCCTGGCCGCGCCGGGGAAGCCGCCTTCGCGTGCGCCGCCCGTGCGCCGCACCTTCTGGATCGCCCAGCCGAGGGAGGCCTCGACCGGCGTGGTGCCGGCGTCGATGTCGCTGCCATAGAGGCACAGGCCGGCTTCCAGCCGCAGCGAGTTGCGCGCGCCCAGGCCGATCGGCTTCACCTCGGGCTGGGCCAGCAGCAGGCGGGCCAGTGGCTCGGCGTCGCGGGCGGCGACCGAGATCTCGAAACCGTCCTCGCCGGTGTAGCCGCTGCGCGTCACGAAGGCCGCGATGCCGCCGATCTGCACCGTGCCGCCGGTCATGAAGACGAAGCGCTCGATGCCGGGCGACAGGCGCGCCAACGCGGCCGCGGCCTGCGGCCCCTGGAGCGCGAGCAGCGCGTGGTCGGGCATCGGCAGCACCTGGCAGCGCTGGCCGATCCGGGCCGTGATGTGCGCGATATCGGCCTGCTTGCAGGCGCCGTTGACGATCACGAACAGCGAATCCTGGCCTTCGTTGAAGAACATCAGGTCGTCGAGGATGCCGCCTTCGTCGTTCAGCAGCAGCCCGTAGCGCTGTTTGCCGGGCGCCAGGCCGATCACGTCGACCGGCATCAGGCTCTCGAAGGCGGCGGCGGCATCGGGGCCGGCCAGGCGCAGCTGTCCCATGTGGGAGATGTCGAACAGGCCGGCGGCCTCGCGCGTGTGCTTGTGCTCGGCCATCAGGCCGGCGGGGTATTGCACCGGCATCGCGTAGCCGGCAAAGGGCACCATGCGGGCGCCGAGCTCCAGGTGGAGGCCGTGGAGCGGGGTCTTCTGCAGATCGTCGGATGCGGCGGCCAAGGGCGTATCTCCAAAGGGGCAGTCTAGTTCCATGGCGAGAAGCCATGGGCCACCCCTGCTGTCCGCTTTACCTGAGAGATTCGCCCCACGATCGGGGTTTGCTCCTTCGGTGGACGGACCGGCGCGACTGCGCGACGAACCGCCTCTCTCCAGCAAGGAAACGCCCGGGAACGGGCGCTTCGTCAGTCCTTTTGCCTGAGCGTTCGGGCCCGTGTTTCGAGGGACCTGCGCCTTCGGCGGTCCCATGGTGGCGGGACGCTCTCCTGACCGGGCGAGTGTAAGGGAATCGGCGGCCGCCCGGCCGGCGTTTTTCAGTGCACGGCCGTCGAAGGCAGCAGCCGGTCGATGCGCTCGCGGATCGACTCGGCGCGTTCGGTGCCCGCTGCCTGTTCGATTTCGTCGAGCATCTCGCTCGCCACGGCCAGCATCGCGGCGCGGTCGCGCGCCTCCCGCAGCAGCTCGCGAAAGCGCTCGGCCAGCAGGGGATCGCGGCGCACGAACATGCGTTCGCACAGATCGAAAAGGAACATGCGCGTGGTGGCGAGCGAGCGCTTGCCGTCGAAGGCATCGGCCGCGGCCGGCGCGGGGTCGGCCGGCTGTTGCTGCACCGGCATCGGCACGCGGTCCTGCGCCAGGGGTCCGCGATCCAGGAGGTAGCCTTCGCGCACCAGATGCAGCGCGACACGCCCGGCTTCGTCCCGGCCGCCGAACAGCTGGCCGAAGTCGGTCACCGACCGCTGGCCATCGGCCATCAGCAGCAGGGCGCGTTCGCGCTGGCCCAGGCTGCGGCAGCCGGGGCGGAGTTCATGGCGCGCCTTGTCGGTCTTGATGAGGAACATGGGGTGCTGCGGCGTTCGGTGGTCGAGCGCCGCAGCATGGGCCTCTTGYGTGACGGCGTCGTGAAACCGCCGGCATCGGCGCTATTTCGAGTAGACCAGGTCGCGCAGCCCGAGCGAGATGCCGGGCACGTAGGTGACCACCATCAGGCAGGCCAGGATCACCAGCACGAACGGGACCAGGTAGGGCACGATGCGGTCGAGCGAAATGCGCGCCACGGTGCAGGCCGCGAACAGGTTGACGCCGAAGGGCGGCGTGATCATGCCGAGCGCCAGGTTCACCACCATCACCAGGCCGAAGTGCACCGGATCGATGCCGAAGTGCATCGCCACCGGCGCCAGGATCGGCGCCAGCACGATGATCGCCGCGCTGGTCTCGATGAACATGCCGATCACGAACAGGGCGCCATTGACGCCGAGCAGGAACATCGCCGGCGACTGCAGCACCTCCTGCAGCCAGCGGCCGATGGCGTCGGGCACGCCGGCGCGCGTGATCAGGAAGGCGAACAGCCCGGCGTTGGCGATGATGAACATGATCACCGACGACGACACCACCGACTTGCGCAGCACCGCATAGAGTCCGGCCGGCCTGATCTCGCGGTAGATCAGCGTGCCGACGATCAGCGCGTAGAGCACCGCCACCGCCGACGCCTCGGTGGGCGTGAAGATGCCGCCGTAGATGCCGCCGAGGATGATCACCGGCATCAGCAGCGCCCAGCCGGCGCGCCAGGTCGCGGTGCCGACGCCGAGCCGGCCGTCGCCGTCGTTCTTGCCCAGTCCCTTGAACTTGCAATAGACGTAGACGAAGGCCATCAGGGCCAGGCTGATCAGGATGCCCGGGCCGAAGCCGGYGATGAACAGCTCGCCGATCGAGACCTCGGCGCTGACGCCGTACAGGATCATCGGGATCGAGGGCGGGATGATCACGCCGAGCTCGGCGCTGGTGGCCTGCAGCGCGGCGGCGTAGCCCACCGGGTAGCCGTGCTTGATCAGCGCCGGGATCAGGATGGCGCCGATCGCGAAGGTGGTCGCCACCGAGGAGCCCGACACCGCGGCGAAGATCATGCAGGTCAGCACGCAGGTCAT
>NZ_JBFUCI010000532.1:0-3722 GCF_056405335.1 Variovorax sp. P1_H12_2 | reverse complement strand
GCCGATCCCGGGGCTGCCGCGCGCCGAGGCCCTGCTGCTGGCGGCCCGCGTGCGGCTGCGCCCGATCCTCATGACCACGCTGGCGATGATCTTCGGCATGGTGCCGCTGGCCTTCGCCGTGAGCGAAGGCTCCGAGCAGCGCGCGCCGATGGGCCAGGCCGTGATCGGCGGCGTCATCACCTCGTCGCTGCTGACGCTGKTGGTGGTGCCGGTCGTCTATTGCTACATGGACGACCTGGCCAACTGGGCTCGTCGCCGCTGGGCCGGCAAGCCGAAGGCGGTGGCCGAAGAAGCCGCCGGTCCGGCGCCTAAAATCGAAAGTTTGTCCTGAGTCCCCCGAGGAGAGACCCCATGAACCCCACCCCGACACTGGAGCGCCTGCGCTTCAACATGATCGAACAGCAGATCCGACCCTGGGACGTGCTCGATCTCGACATCCTCGACCTGCTGGCCCAGATCCGGCGCGAGGACTACGTGCCCGAGGCGCACCGCGCCCTGGCCTTCTTCGACATGGAGATCCCGCTCGAAGGCGCAAGCACGGCCAGGGAACCCGGCCAGCGCATGCTCTCGCCCAAGGTCGAGGCGCGCATGCTGCAGGACCTGCACATCCAGAAGCATGAAACCGTGCTCGAGATCGGCACCGGCTCCGGCTTCATGGCCGCCCTGCTGGCCCACCGCGCGGCCCAGGTGCTGACGCTGGAGATCGATCCCGGCCTGGCCGCCGGCGCCGCCCAGAAGCTGCGTCGCAATGGCGTGATGAACGTCGAGGTGCGCAACGCCGACGGCGCCACGCCGCTGGCCAGCGGCCCGACCTTCGACGTCATCGTGCTGAGCGGATCGGTGGCCCGCATTCCGCAAGGCCTGCTGGGCTCGCTGAACATGGGCGGCCGGCTGGCGGCCGTGGTCGGCGACGAACCCATGATGCGCGCCCATTTCGTGACCCGCACCGGCGAAGGCAAGTGGGACGTGCTTCAGCCGTGGGACACGGTCGCGCCGCGCCTGCTGAACTTCCCCGCGCCCTCGCGCTTCAACTTCTGAACCCCAACTCCTGTCTTTCATGATCGATCAAATCCGCCCGGCCGAGCTTGCCGACTGGTTCGCCAGGAACCCGAACGCGAGGCCGGTGGTGCTCGACGTGCGCGAGCCGTGGGAGCTCAAGACCGCGAGCGTGGTGCCACAGGGCTTCACGCTGGCGACGATCCCGATGAACGAGATCCCGGCGCGCGTCAGCGAACTCGACCCGGGCCAGCGCATCGCCTGCCTGTGCCACCACGGCGGGCGCAGCCAGCGCGTGGCCGCCTTCCTGGCGCAGAACGGTTTCGACGAGGTGGCGAACATCGCCGGCGGCATCGATGCCTGGTCTGCCCAGCAGGACCCGGCCATCCCCCGGTACTAGATGAAACACCCCCGAAGCGCCTGCGGCGCCTCCCCCTCAAGGGGGCGATACCAGCGGCCCGGCAAAGCCGGTTCCGCGGTATCTCTGGAATTGGGCTGCGCCGGTTTGATGCGTTGCGGGCAGCGCTGAGTTCTCGCCACCGAGTCATCAATTTTGAATCCCCAAGGACGCTTCATGCCCGTGCCCAGGCCACTTCCTCTTTCGGCAGCGCTCGCGACGGTGTTCGCAGCGGCTTTCGCGCTGCCGGCCCATGGCCAGAGCCTGATCGAACTCTACGACGCGGCACGCGGCTATGACGCCACCTACCAGGGGGCACGGGCGCAGTACGACGCCAACCTGGCACGGGCCGCGCAGGCCAAGGCCGGCATCCTGCCGGCGGTGGGGCTGTCGGGCAACGCCACGGCCACTCATCAGGAACTCTCGACCGACAACGCCTTTCTCAACCGCGGCATCCCGACGCAGGCCGCCGGCATCAACGCCACGCAGCCGCTCTAYCGGCCCGCCRACTGGGCCRCCTACGMGCAGRGCAAGCGCCAGGTCRMSATCGCCGAGGACGTSCTCAGGATCGCCGAGCAGGACCTCGTGGTCCGCGTGAGCCAGGCCTATTTCGATGTCCTGTCGAGCCAGGACAGCCTGGCCCTGGTGCGGGCGCAGAAGATCGGCGTGGCCGAGCAGCTCGCCTCGGCCAAGCGCAACTTCGAGGTCGGCACTTCGACCATCACCGACACGCGCGAGGCCCAGGCCCGCTACGACCTGGTCCTGGCCCAGGAGATCGCGGCCGAGAACGACCTGCAGGTCAAGAAGATCGTGCTCGACCAGTTGGTCGGCCGCCCCGGCACCCAGCCGATCCCGCTGGCCGCACCGGTGGCGCTGCCGACGGTGCTGCCGGCCGACATCAATGCCTGGGTCACCCAGGCCGAAGACGCGCATCCGGCCATCGACCAGGCACGGCTGGGCCTCGAAGTGGCGAAGCTCGAGGTCGACAAGGCCCAGGCCGGCCACAAGCCCACGCTCGATGCGCAGCTGGGCTACAACGTCACGAACAACCCGAACGGCACCACCACCAGCACGACCACCGGCAAGGTACGCGTGAACGCCGCGAGCATCGCGGTGGTGTTCAACATGCCGCTGTTCGCGGGCTTTGCAACCGAGAACCGCGTCAAGGAAACGCTGGCGCTCGAAGAGAACTCGCGCCAGACGCTGGAGTCGACGCGCCGCAGCGTCTCGCAGGCCACGCGCTCGGCCTACCTGGGGCTGATCTCGGGTGCGGGCCAGGTGAAGGCGCTGGAAGCTGCAGAGGCCTCCAGCCAGAGCGCACTCGACGCCAACCGGCTCGGCTACCAGGTGGGCGTGCGCATCAACATCGACGTGCTCAACTCCCAGGCCCAGCTGTTCCAGACCAAGCGCGACCTCGCGGTGGCGCGCTACAACGTGCTGGTGGGCAACCTCAAGCTGCGCCAGGCCAACGGCACGCTGAGCGCCGACGACTTGAACGCGATCAACGACACGCTCGCGATCGGCGGCCGCGCCAGCGTCCAGAGCGAGGCCTCGCCGACCCAGCCGTCGGCCGCCACGCGCAGCCCGGTGCCGGTGCCGCCCTCCTCGCTGCCGACGCCGGTGCCGTCGGCCATTCCCGTGATTCCGCCCGTGATCACGCCGCCCTTCAATCCCCAGCCGCCGACGATGCCGGTGCCGCCTCCGCCGCCCCAGATCGTCCTGCCTCCGCAGCCTGCGCGCTAGGCCGGCGCCGGGCCGCCCCAAGGCGGCCTGCGGCCCCCTCGGGGGGCAGCGACCACACGAAGTGAGGGAGCGTGGGGGCCCAGTCAGGCCGGCGCCGGGCCGCCCGCGCGGCGAAGTCCGCGCTTCGCGCTGACTGGCGGCCTGCTGACCCCCTCGGGGGGCAGCGACCCACGCGCAGCGGGGGAGCGTGGGGGCTCTCAAGCCTCCATCATGTCGCGGACCAGGCTCGTGAACGCAAGCGCCGCCGGCGACAGCGTGCGGTTGGCGAGCATCACGATGCTGTAGTGCGTCTGCATGCGGGTCAGCCGCTTGATCGGCAGCCGCAGCAGCGATTCGGTGCCGTGGTTGAGGCCCGCCGTGTCGGGCGCGAGGATCACCGCGCTGGCGGTCAGAGCCAGGTGCCTGAGCGTCCCCAGGTCGTCGCAGACGATGTTGAACACGGGGCGATCGATCCGCTTCACCTGCTTGTCGAAATGGGCGTTCACGCCCAACGGCAGGTTGGGACTGGCCACCGGATAGTCCATCGCCTGGTCGAGCGTCACCTCCCCGAGCGCCAGCAGCGGGTGCTTCGGCCGCACGAAGAAGG
>NZ_JBFUCI010000531.1:0-3728 GCF_056405335.1 Variovorax sp. P1_H12_2 | reverse complement strand
GCCGACGAAGGTCGAGAAGTCGAGCGCGGAGATCTGCAGCTGCAGCGGCGCCTTCGGGTCGCCCTTCTGCGCCGGCACGTGCTTCAGGATGGTGTTGAACAGGGCCGACATGTCGGGACCCCACTGCTCACCCTGGGCACCCTCTTCCATCGACGACCAGCCATTGATGCCCGAAGCGTAGACCACGGGGAAATCCAGCTGTTCATCCGTGGCGCCGAGCTTGTCGAACAGGTCGAAKGCCGCGTTGACCACATGGTCGGGGCGCGCGCCGGGCTTGTCGACCTTGTTCACCACCAGGATCGGCTTCAGACCGAGGGCCAGGGCCTTCTTGGTCACGAAGCGGGTCTGGGGCATCGGGCCTTCTTGCGCGTCGATCAGCAGCACCACGCCGTCCACCATGCTGAGCGCACGCTCCACTTCGCCGCCGAAGTCGGCGTGGCCGGGGGTGTCGACGATGTTGATGTGCGTGCCTTCCCAGGTCACGGCGCAGTTCTTGGCCAGGATCGTGATGCCGCGCTCTTTTTCGATCGCGTTGTTGTCCATCACGGTGTCGACCACTTTCTCGTGTTCGGCGAAGGTGCCGGACTGGCGCAGCAGTTGGTCGACCATGGTGGTCTTGCCATGGTCCACGTGGGCGATGATGGCGATATTGCGAATCTGTTGGGTCATGGTGTCGCTTCGGTCAAAAGTAATGTCTGCTGGATTTCGATGGGGCTCAGCAGCCGCCCCGGGATCAGTTCGCCGGCCTTCACGTGGGCCGTGCCCAGGAAAGCCTCGGGCTGGTTGCCGAACACGGCCACGGCCTGCGCATCGGCCCAGTTGCCGCGCCGGCGCAGGCCGGACAGGAAGCGCCCGGCATCTTCGGCGCCGAGCGTGACGCGCGTGTGATCGGCCACCAGGGCTTCGGTCGGCAGCAGGCAGGCCAGCCGCTCGTCCTCGTCCATGGCTTCGAGCGCTTCGAGCGTCACGCATTGCGAGGCGTCGAAGCCGCCGGTGGCGGTGCGGCGCAGCGCGGTCAGGTGGGCGCCGCAGCCCAGCGCCTCGCCGATGTCCTCGCCGAGGGTGCGGATGTAGGTGCCCTTGCTGACGGTCGCCTGGATGCGGATGTCGATGTCGGAGGTCGATGCGAGCGCGAGCTGGTAGACCACGAGGTCGCGCGGTGCCCGCTCGACCTCGATGCCTTCGCGCGCGTATTCGTACAGCGCGCGGCCGTCCTTCTTGAGCGCGCTGTGCATCGGCGGCACCTGGCGGATCGGGCCGGTGAACTGCGCCTGCACGCGCGCCAGGTCCTCCACGCCCACGGCGACCGGCCGCTCGGCAATGATGTCGCCCTCGGCATCGCCGGTGGCGGTCTTCACGCCCAGGCGGGCGCTGGCCTCATAGGTCTTGTCGGCGTCGAGATGCAGCTGGCTGAACTTGGTGGCGGCGCCGAAGCACAGCGRCAGCACGCCGGTGGCGAGCGGGTCGAGCGTGCCCGTATGACCCGCTTTTTCGGCGCGAAGCAACCACTTGGCCTTCTGCAAGGCCTGATTGCTGGAGAGACCCAGCGGTTTGTCGAGCAGCAACACCCCATGCACAGGGCGCCGCTGCACCCRTGTGCGTGGCGCGTTCATCTTCAGTCGTCTTTGGAACGTGAAGCGACGGCCTGCGCGATCAGCGCATTCATGTCGGCCGCACGTTCGGTCGTGCGGTCGAACTGGAAATGCAACGTCGGCACCGTATGGATGTGCAGGCGCTTGAACAGGCCGTTGCGCAGGAAGCCCGCGGCCTGGTTCAGGGCTTCGGTGGTCTCGACCGGATCGCCCACGAGCAGGCTGAAAAAGATCTTCGCGTGCGCATAGTCGGGCGTGACCTCGACCGCCTGGATCGTGACCATGCCCACCCGCGGGTCCTTGAGTTCGCGCGCGATCAGTTCCGTCAGATCGCGCTGGATCTGGTCGGCCACCTTGAAGGCGCGGTTCGGGGCTGCGGCTTTGCGTTTGGGCATGGTCAGCGTCGCTTCGTTCGCTTACAGCGTCCGGGCGATTTCCTTGATCTCGAAGAACTCCAGGTGATCACCTTCCTTGATGTCGTTGTAGTTCTTGAGCTTGATACCGCACTCGAAGCCTTCGCGCACTTCGCGCACGTCGTCCTTGAGCCGCTTGATCGAGTCGACTTCGCCGGTGTAGATCACCACGTTGTCGCGCAGCAGGCGGAAATGCGCGCTGCGGTTGACCAGGCCCGAAGTGACCATACAACCCGCGACCGTACCGATCTTGGAGGCCACGAACACGGTGCGGATCTCGGCCGAACCGATGATCTCTTCGCGCCGCTCGGGAGCCAGCATGCCGGACATCGCGACCTTGATGTCGTCCACAGCGTCGTAAATGATGCTGTAGTAGTGCAGTTGCACGCCGTTGCTTTCGGCCAGCTTGCGCGCACCGGAATCGGCGCGCACGTTGAAGCCGATCACGATGGCCTTCGATGCGATCGCGAGGTTGATGTCGCTCTCGCTGATGCCGCCGACGCCGGCGTACACCATCTGCACCTTGACCTCTTCGGTCGCCAGCTTGAGCAGCGACTGGGCCAGCGCTTCTTGCGAACCCTGGACGTCGGCCTTGATGATGATCCGCAGCGTCTGCACTTCGCCCGCCGACAGGTCGGTGAACATGTTCTGCAGGTTCGCGGCCTGGGCCTTCGCCAGCTTGGTGTTGCGGAACTTGCCGGCCCGGTAGGTGGCGATCTCGCGCGCACGGCGCTCGTCGGCCATCACCATGAACTCGTCGCCGGCTTGCGGCACTTCGGTCAGGCCCTGGATCTCGACCGGGATCGACGGACCCGCGGTCTTGATGGTCTTGCCGTCTTCGTCGAGCATGGCGCGCACGCGGCCATAGGTCGAGCCGGCCAGCACCACGTCGCCGGTCTTGAGCGTGCCGGACTGGACCAGCACGGTCGCGACCGGGCCGCGGCCCTTGTCGAGTTGGGCTTCGATCACCAGGCCCTTGGCGGCGGCATCCACCGGCGCCTTGAGTTCCAGCACTTCGGCCTGCAGCAGCACTTGTTCGAGCAGGTCGTCCACGCCCTGCCCCGTCTTCGCGGAGACCGGCACGAACGGCACGTCGCCGCCRTACTCTTCAGGCACGACTTCTTCGGCCACCAGCTCCTGCTTGACGCGGTCGAGGTTGGCATCGGGCTTGTCGACCTTGTTGATCGCGACCACGATCGGCACACCCGCCGCCTTCGCGTGCTTGATGGCTTCCTTGGTCTGCGGCATGACGCCGTCGTCGGCCGCCACCACCAGGATCACGATGTCGGTCGCCTGGGCACCGCGGGCACGCATGGCGGTGAACGCCTCGTGGCCCGGGGTGTCGAGGAAGGACACCATGCCGCGCTCGGTCTGGACGTGGTACGCCCCGATGTGCTGCGTGATGCCGCCCGCTTCGCCCGCGGCCACCTTGGCGCGGCGGATGTAGTCCAGCAGCGAGGTCTTGCCGTGGTCGACGTGACCCATGACGGTCACGACGGGTGCGCGCGGCAGGGCTTCTGCCTGCGTTGCCGAGACGTCCTCGTCGGTGAAGGCTTCCGGATCGTCCAGCGCGGCGACCACGGCCGTGTGGCCCATGTCTTCCACGATGATCATCGCGGTGTCCTGGTCCAGCGACTGGTTGATGGTCGCCATCTGGCCGAGCTTCATCAGTTGCTTGATGACTTCCGACGCCTTGACGGCCATCTTGTGCGCGAGTTCCGAC
>NZ_JBFUCI010000530.1:0-3746 GCF_056405335.1 Variovorax sp. P1_H12_2 | reverse complement strand
GCTCTTCACATGGGACTCGATCGCCTTCAGTGACGCATCCACGGGACCGTTCCCGTCGGATTCGCCGGTGACCTCTTTGCCCTGCACAGTGAACACGATCCGCGCGTGGGGGCGCTCACCTGTTTCACTATGTTGCGACAAAGATACAAAGCCGAACTGCTCAGCAACGTGCGAGAGTGCCTCGTCGCTGACAAGCGCGAGGATGTCTTCATCAAATATTTCGCTCTTGCGGTCGGCGAGCTCCTTGAAGCGCGAGAACGCGGCGTTGATGTCGGCCTCGCTCTCCATTTCGACGCCCAGATCCTGCAGCCGCTGCTTGAAGGCATTGCGGCCGCTGAGCTTGCCCAGCACGATCTTGTTGGCGCTCCAGCCGACGTCCTCGGCGCGCATGATCTCGTAGGTGTCGCGGGCTTTCAACACGCCGTCCTGGTGGATGCCCGAGGCATGGGCGAAGGCGTTGGCGCCCACCACTGCCTTGTTCGGCTGCACCACGAAGCCGGTGGTCTGGCTGACCATGCGGCTGGCGGCCACGATGTGGCGCGTGTCGATGCCGACATCGAGCCCGAAGTAGTCCTTGCGGGTCTTCACCGCCATCACGATCTCCTCGAGCGAGCAGTTGCCGGCGCGCTCGCCCAGGCCATTGATGGTGCATTCCACCTGCCGGGCGCCACCGATCTTCACGCCGGCGAGCGAATTGGCCACCGCCATGCCGAGGTCGTTGTGGCAGTGGACCGACCAGACGGCCTTGTCGCTGTTCGGGATGCGCTCGCGCAGCGACTTGATGAAGTTGCCGTACAACTCGGGAACCGCATAGCCCACGGTGTCCGGCACGTTGATGGTGGTCGCGCCTTCGTGGATGACGGCTTCGATCACCCGGCAGAGGTAGTCGGGGTCGCTGCGATAGCCGTCCTCGGGGCTGAACTCGACGTCGGCCACCAGGTTGCGCGCGAAGCGCACCGCGAGCCGGGCCTGCTCGAACACCTCGTCGGGCGTCATGCGCAGCTTCTTCTCCATGTGCAGCGGCGAAGTCGCAATGAAGGTGTGGATGCGCCCGTTGGCCGCGCCCTTGAGCGCCTCGGCCGCGCGCGAGATGTCGCGGTCGTTGGCGCGCGACAGGCCGCACACGGTCGAGTCCTTGATCGCGTGGGCGATCGCGCTGACCGCGTCGAAGTCGCCGTTCGAGCTGGCCGGGAAGCCGGCCTCGATGACATCGACCCGCAGGCGCTCGAGCTGGCGCGCGATGCGCAGCTTCTCGTCCTTGGTCATGGAGGCGCCGGGCGACTGTTCGCCGTCGCGCAGGGTGGTGTCGAAAATAATCAGTTTGTCGGCCATCGTGGATCTCCTAGGCGGGTTCAGCCATCGATTGTGCGCTGTGCGCGCCCTGGGCCCGCGCCCGGGCCAGGCCCGACACGACGGCCTTCAGCGAGGCGGAAATGATGTTCGCATCGACGCCGACGCCGAAGAGCGTGATCGATTCGTCGACACGCAGTTCGAGGTAGGCCACCGCCTGGGCGTCGGCGCCGGCGCCGATCGCGTGCTGGTGGTAGTCGATCACGTGGATCGCGTGCCCGGTGGCGCTGGCCAGGGCATGGATGAAGGCGTCGATCGGTCCGTTGCCGCGGCCTTCGATGGCGCGGATTTCTCCTTCCCATGGCAGGTCCGCGCGCAGCAGCACCGAGGCGCCGGCGCCCTCGCCCTGCTCTTCGAGCACGCGGTGCTGGGGTCCGGCTGCGTCGCGCAGGCCGTACTCGCGCTCGAACAAGGCATGAAGATCGGCCGCGGTGAGCTCCTTGCCGGCGACGTCCATCACGCGCTGCACGGTCTGGCTGAACTCCATCTGCAGGCGGCGCGGCAACTCGAGGCCGTATTCGCTCTCCAGCAGGTAGGCGATGCCGCCCTTGCCGGACTGGCTGTTGACACGGATCACGGCCTCGTAGCTGCGGCCGACATCCTTCGGATCGATCGGCAGGTAGGGCATGTCCCAGAGGTCGCCCTCCCGGCGGGCGCCGAAGGCCTTCTTGATCGCATCCTGGTGCGAGCCCGAGAACGAGGTGTAGACYAGGTCGCCCACATAGGGGTGGCGCGGGTGCACCGGCAACTGGTTGCAGTGCTCGACCGTGGCCCGGATCTCGTCGATGTTCGAGAAGTCGAGTTCGGGCGAAACGCCCTGGGTGTAGAGGTTGAGCGCGACGTTCACGAGGTCGAGATTGCCGGTGCGCTCGCCATTGCCGAACAGGCAGCCTTCGAGGCGGTCGGCGCCGGCCATCAGCGCGAACTCGCCGGCGGCGGTGCCGGTGCCGCGGTCGTTGTGCGGGTGTACCGAGAGCACGATCGCTTCGCGCCGCGCGAGGTTGCGGTGCATCCACTCGATCATGTCGGCGAAGATGTTCGGCGTCGAATGCTCGACCGTCGACGGCAGGTTCACGATGCACTTGCGCTCGGGCGTCGGCGCCCAGACCTCGGTCACCGCATCGACCACGCGCTTGGAGAACGCAAGGTCGGTGCCCGAGAACATCTCGGGCGAATACTCGAAGGTCCAGTGCGTGTCCGGCTGCTTCGCGGCCAGCTCACCGAACATCCGCGCGTGCGTGGTCGCAAGTTCGACGATCTGATCCTCGTCCATGCCGAGCACCACGCGACGCATCACCGGCGCCACCGCGTTGTACAGGTGCACGATGGCACGCGGCGCGCCCTGCAGGGACTCGAAGGTGCGCGCGATCAGCTGGTCTCGCGCCTGCGTGAGCACCTGGATGGTCACGTCGTCGGGGATGCGGTCTTCCTCGATCAACTTGCGCACGAAGTCGAACTCGACCTGCGAAGCGGACGGGAAGCCCACCTCGATTTCCTTGAAGCCAATCGCCACCAGCGTCTCGAACATCTTCATCTTGCGGGCGATGTCCATCGGCTCCACCAGCGCCTGGTTGCCGTCGCGCAGGTCGGTCGACAACCAGATCGGCGCGCGGGCCAGCACKGCGTCGGGCCAGGTGCGGTCCTTCAAACCGATCGGAGCGAAGGCGCGGTACTTGCGGTTGGGTTGCTTCAACATCTTGGATTACTCGCTGTGGTTGGAATCCACCAGCAACCCCAAACAAAACGGCCCGTTGCTGGTGCGAACGGGCCGTGGTGAGGGATTTGCGCGCGCGCTCTACCGTCTCCGCCCGAAGGGGATCAGTAGTAGGGCCAGCGAAATCTTGTTCATGAKAGAAAGAATATAGCACACCCCCAGGTTGGCTCACTGCGTGTAGCCGCCCACCCCCTTGCAGGGGGCGCAGGCAGCGGCCCGGCGAAGCCGGTTCCGCGCCTGCCCACCAACAGGCGTGCTGCGCTGCGCGCAGCCGCCGAAGGCCGAAGAAGCGGAGTAAGTTTGTCGCGGCCGGCGCAGCCAGGCCTGTTGGTGAAACACCGCGGAACCGGCTCTGCCGGGCCGCTGGTGTTGCCCCCGGTAGGGGGTGGGCGCCCCGACACGCAGTGCGGGGCAACCTGGGGGCGAGCTAGTTATGCAATCCGCGTTCGTCGGGCTCGTCGGTCGAGATGCTGATCACGCTCACCTGCTGACCCTTGGCCTTGCGCCAGGCATAAACCACGTAGCCGCTCAAGCCATAGGCGACGAAGACCCCGAACAGCACGGTCGGCGGATGGATGTTGATGACCGCGATGCCGAGCGCGATCAGGACGATCACCGCGAAGGGCACGCTCTTCTTCATCTGGATGTCCTTGAAGCTGTAGAACGGCGCGTTGGTCACCAT
>NZ_JBFUCI010000529.1:0-3758 GCF_056405335.1 Variovorax sp. P1_H12_2 | reverse complement strand
GGTCAGGGTTGGGTGATGAGAGGCGGGCAAACGGGTCGCGGGATGGATGACGAACGAAGTGCCGCCATCGTAGCGAAGGGAACGCGGGAGTTTCCGGATTTCTGCGCGCCCCCTCCCCCTACGCAGCGATTACCAACTCACTCGCGAACCCGTATCCGTCGCGCAAGTCGACGAGACCACGTTGCCCGCCGAGTCGATGACCTGACCGGCGATCGTGCTGGTGAAGCTGTTGCCATCGGCAGACAAGGTGCGGGTTCCCTTGGCCTTCTGCGTTCCGGCGAACGTGCCGTCGGGATTGAAGCGCATGAGCACCAGGGTAAAGCTGTAGCTGTCGCCGGGCTCGCGCTGCCAGGTTCCCAGTCCGGAGGTTCCGGTGGCAGCGGGGCGAGAGCTTTCGAACGACGCCGTGCCTCCGCTGTTGAACACGGACAACCCCTTGAGGCGGGTCAGCACGGCACCCGTGTGGCAGTCCTTGGCGGCGGCCGTCGACTCCCATACGCCGACGATGGGGTCCGTCGCGCCGACCGGATGGCCCCCGGCGCCTGCGGCGGCAAAGGCGTTCCCGAAACCGTCCCCGCCGCTGCACGTCTGGATCAGCATCATGGTCACGGCGACCGATGTGCTCACGAGGGTGAACGTGTAGAGGGCTTGGGGCCTGAGGCGCTTGAGGCGTTCGAGGAGCTTGACCATGACTGCCTCCAGGAGTTGAGGGCTGCCTGGCCGGCAACGCCGACCAGCGTCTTGCACCTTCGGCGCTTTCAGGCTCCTCGTCACGAAGCAATCCTTGAAAGATTCCTGAAAAAGGCCTGAAATTCAGCCATGTTCGACCCAGACGCCTACGAGTTCGGCGGGTTCGTGCTGCAACGGTCGCAGCAGCGGGTGCTGCGCGGCGACGGCACGGCGGTCGAGCTCACGCCGCGCCTGTTCAGCGCCCTCCTTTTCTTCGTCGAGCATCCCGGCGAGTTGCTCGACAAGGAGCGCCTGTTGCAGGCGCTCTGGCCTGGCCTGGTGGTCGAGGAAAACAACCTGAGCCAGGTCGTGGCGGGCTTGCGGCGGGCCCTGGGCGACGACACGCAGGGCAGCCGCTTCATCCAGACCGTGCCTCGGCGCGGGTTCCGCTTCGTTGCGCCCGTCGTCAGGCAGGCCGACGCCGACGCGACGAAGGTCGCTGCAAAGATCGAGGCGCTTGCGCCGGCGCCCGGTTCGCCTCCAGCGGATCCCGCGCGGCGCCGCCGATTGCGCCTGGCACTGGGGGCCGGCGCGGCGATCGCCTTGGGCGGCTCCGGTTGGTGGGCCTGGCACCGCCCGCCGCCCGAGCCAGCCTCCATCGCCACCCTCGCCGTCCTGCCTTTCAAACCGCTCGAAGCGACCAACCGGGACGAACTGCTGGAGGTCGGGATGGCCGACAGCCTGATCGCCAGGCTCTCCACCGTACCCGGGCTGGTCGTGCGCTCGACCGGTTCCGTGCTGCGCTATGCCGGCGCAGGCCAAGACCCGGTGCGTGCCGCGCGGGAACTCGAGGTGACCTGGATCGTCGACGGCTCGCTGCAGCGGCGCGGCGATCTGGTACGCGCCACCGCCCGCCTGCTGCACGCGTCCGATGGCGTCGCCGCCTGGAGCGGCGGATTCGACGAGACGTTCACGAGCGTTTTCGAAGTGCAGGATCAGATCTCGAATCGGGTGGTGCAGGCGTTGCTGCCGGTGCTGCACCCGCGAGTCGGCGCCGCCCCCCCACTGTCCGAGATCGGCGGCACGCGCGACATGGAGGCCTATCAGCTCTACGTGGCTGCCCGGTGGCAGGCTCGGGGTGGCCGCGCCGCCGAAATCGAGAAAGGCATCGCGCTGCTCAACCAGGCGCTCAGCATCGACCCCGCCTATGCGCTGGCTTGGGTGGAACTGGCCTATCTCTACCGCCGCAAGATATGGATCGCCGATGCATTGGCCTCGGAGGTTTTCGAGCCGGGCAACGCAGCGCTACGGCGTGCGCTTGCACTGGCCCCCGATCTGGCGGATGCCCATGCCGGCCTCGCCTTCAGCCGCCATTGGTTCGATTTCGACTGGCCTGGCGCCGAGCAGGCGTATCGCCGCGCGCTGACGTTCAACCCCAACACGGCGGCCGGCCATTGGGGCCTGGCAACCCTGCTCCTGAGCCAGGATCGCCTCGCCGAGGGCTTCGCGCATCAGCGCACGGCGCGGTCGCTCGACCCCATGTCCCCGATGTTCAACACGGTGGAAGGGAGTTGCTTGTTGGCCAACGGGCAGCTGGCAGAGGCTCGGGCGAGGCTGAACCGGTCGCTTGAAATTGCGCCGAACCTGTGGCTGACCCATCTGGCGATCGGCTTGCTGCACATGGCCGAGCAGCATCCGGACCAAGGCATTGCCGCCATCCGGCGGGCCGTGGCGCTGTCCGACGGCACCACCCGGCCCCGCTCCGTGCTGGGCGTGCAACTGGCACGTCTCGGCGAAACCGAAGAGACGCGACGGATCCTGATCCAGCTGCTTGCTGAATCGAAGACGCGGTACGTCACACCGACGTCGATCGCATCGCTGCACGCCGCGCTGGGTGAGGCGGCGCCGGCGCTCGCGGCACTGGAGCAGGGCTTCATGACGCGCGACACCCGAATGATCTTTTTGAAGGACGATCCGCACTGGACCCCCCTTCGATCGGAGCCACGCTTTGCGGCCCTCATGAAAACGCTCAAGCTGGATCGCTATGGGCCTGGCCTGGCGCCGATCTGATCGCGCTGAAGGCCGGGCCGTTCAAGCCTGAGCCTGTGGGGCATCTCCCATTCGATTCAGTATCCGTTCGGCATTGGCTCGCTCGGAGGCAGGGCCGCGAGCACCTTCTCGGCCTCCGAGAAAACGTCACCGATGTAGGCACCGGCCGGCCCTTGCGCAAATTGGTCAACCACCGCTTTGGCCGGCAGCACCATCGATGGGCTGCCGAGTTCGTGGCACCCGGACACGGCGAACGCGATGCAAACGAAAAACATCGCTGCGCGAGTTGCGCTGATGGGCTTCATGACGTTTCTCCCAGGGCTACACCGCGAGATTAGGTGATCGCCCTCGGCGCGTCGTCATCGGAAGAGATGACGAACCGAGCGAGGCTCCTATCACCCGGCGGCATCCGGACAAACCCTGCTTTCCGGCCCGGTTCTTGCAGTTCCAATCAAAAATGACCGAAAATTTCCCCACTGACTTAGTTTTGTAAATTAATTTACATCGGACGCGCCTTCCAAGGTGCACGAACCCACGCATGAGCACCAACGTCGACACCCCGGGCACCACCGTGGCCCAGCGCATTGCGCAGGCCTTGCCGCGACTGACCCGCTCGCACCGGCAAGTGGCCGACTACGTGCTCGAACACCCGCTGCAGGTCGCGACGCTGCCCATCGACGAACTCGCCGCCGCCGTGGGCGTGTCGATCGCCACGGCCAACCGTTTTGCTCGCGCGCTGGATTTCGATGGCTACGCCACCTTTCGCGCGGAGCTCGTCCGAGGCTTCGAGCCGCTCGTGGCGCCGGTGGAGCGATTGCGCGGCAACCTCGAGCGCCCCACCACCGTGGCCGAGGTGTTCGCCACCGCCCTCGACGAGAGTCGCCGCAACATCGAAGCCACGCGCCAGACGCTCGACTACGCCGCCTGCGACGCCGCGGTGCAGCGCATCGGCCGGGCGCGCTCGATCTACATCGCGGGCTTCGGCGCCAGCGGCTGGCTCGCGGGCCTGCTGCAGCACGGGCTCGACGGCAGCTGCAACG
>NZ_JBFUCI010000528.1:0-3781 GCF_056405335.1 Variovorax sp. P1_H12_2 | reverse complement strand
GTTGAGGCACCGCCGAGCAGCGCAGCGGTACGCGGATCAGGGCTCGCGACTGTTTGAGCGAAGCGAGTTTGAGCGAGACCCCGCGTACCGCGAGCAGCGCAGGGCAGCCGCGAAGCGGCCGGTGACGTCGGCCGGCCCGGGGCATACCGCCCGCCGCCGCCACCCCGAAGGTGAGGCACGTCCATGACCGACGTAGTCCTCCAGCTCCTCAACGTGGAGAGCGCCTACGGCCCCATCAAGGCCATCCGAGGCGTCAGCCTCAAGGTCCGCGCCGGCGAGATCGCCACCGTGCTGGGCTCCAATGGCGCCGGCAAGACCACCATCCTCAAGACCATCTCGGGCATCATCGATCCGCGCAAGGGCAGCATCGAGTTCAAGGGCAGCAACATCACGGCCCGGGACCCCGCGCACATCGTCCAGCAGGGCCTGAGCCACGTGCCCGAAGGCCGCGAGGTCTTCCCGCTGTTGTCCGTCAAGGACAACCTCCTGATGGGCGCCTACACCCGCCGCGACCGCGACGGCGTGGCGCGCGACATCGAGACCGTGTTCGGCTACTTCCCGATCCTCAAGGAGCGCGCCGCGCAGGACGCCGGCCTGCTGTCGGGCGGCCAGCAGCAGATGCTGGCCATCTCGCGCGCGATCATGGCCGCGCCGCACCTGATCCTGCTCGACGAGCCCAGCCTGGGGCTGTCGCCCAAGCTCACCAAGGAGATCTTCGAGATCGTGGTGCGCATCAACCGCGAGCGCGGCACCACGATCCTCTTGGTCGAGCAGAACGCCAACATGGCGCTCAACGCCTCCGACTACGGCTACGTGCTGGAGAACGGCCGCATCGTGATGGAAGACACCTGCGAGCGGCTGCGCGAGAAGGAGGACATCAAGGAGTTCTATCTCGGCCTCAAGGACGACGGCGTGMGCGGCGAGCGGCGCTGGAAGAAGAAGAAGACCTGGAGATGAGCCAAGCCATGCACGCCAAGGCACCTGCCGGCCTCTGGGACCTGGGCCGTATCCAGTCGCGCACCGACATCGTGGTCCCGGGGGAGACCCTGCCCGCGATGTTCTGGAACGCGGCCCGCCTGCGCGGCGACACCGTCTGGATGCGGCAGAAAAAGCTCGGCATCTGGCGCAGCTGGACCTGGAAGCAGACCGCCGACGCGGTGGCCGAGATCGCCGGTGGCCTGATGGCGATCGGCTTCGCGCCGCACGAATGCGCGTCGATCCTGTCGAATACGGTCATCGAATGGGTGCTGTGCGATCTCGCGGTGCTCAGTTGCGGCGGCGTGGCCAACGGCATCTATCCGACCGACGCCGCCTCGCAGGTGCACTACCTCTGCGAGGACTCGCGCACCACCGTGCTGTTCGTCGAGGACGACGAGCAGCTCGACAAGGCGCTCGAGGTGCGTGCGGGCCTGCCGCTGCTGCGCAAGATCGTGGTCTTCGACATGGAAGGCCTGCGCGACCTCCGTGATGCCGAGGTCATCAGCCTCGACGCCCTGCGCGCGCTCGGGCGCGACTACCTCGCGGCCCATCCGCAGGAGCTCGAACAGCGCATCGCCGCCTGCAGCCCCGACGACCTGGCGATCCTGGTCTACACCTCGGGCACCACCGGCAAGCCCAAGGGCGCGATGCACAGCCACCGTGGGCTCGTCTACACCACGCGCGGCTACAACACGCTGGTGGCGCAGGACGAGCACGACGAGCGCATGTGCTTCCTGCCCCTGTGCCACATCGCCGAGCGCATGGGCGGGGAGTACTTCGCGATGTACACCGGCTCGATCCTCAACTTTGTCGAGAACCCCGAGACCGTGCCCGAGAACGTGCGCGAGATTGCGCCCACCGTGTTCACCGCGGTGCCGCGCGTGTGGGAGAAGTTCTATTCGGGCGTGATGATCGCGCTCAAGGAAGCCAGCCGCGTGCAGCAGGCGGCCTACGGCTGGAGCATCGGCGTCGGCGCCGACATCGCCGACCGCGTGCTGGCCGGCCAGCCCGTCGGCGGCCTGCTGCGCCTCAAGTTCCTGCTCGCGCGCAAGCTGGCGCTCGACAACGTGCGCAAGCTGATCGGCATCCACCGCGCGCGATTCCTCGTCACCGGCGCGGCGCCGATCTCACCCGAACTCGTGAAGTGGTACCTCGCGCTCGGCGTGCCGATGCTCGAAGTCTGGGGCATGACGGAGTCATGCGGCGCCGCCACCGGCGTGCCGGCCGGACGCATCAAGCCCGGCGCCATCGGCCCGGCCGCGGGCTACAACGAAGTGCGCATCGACTCCGCCACCGGCGAGATCCTGGTGCGCGGCACCAACGTCTTCATGGGCTACCTGAACCTGCCGGAGAAGACGGCCGAGGCCATCGATGCCGAGGGCTGGCTGCACACCGGCGACGTCGGCACGGTCGACGAGGACGGGTATTTCCGCATCACCGACCGCATGAAGGACATCATCATCACGGCAGGCGGCAAGAACGTCACGCCGAGCGAACTCGAGAACGAGCTCAAGTTCAGTCCCTACATCACCGATGCGGTGGTGATCGGCGACGCCAGGCCCTACCTCACCGTGATCGTCATGATCGACCAGGAGAACGTCGAGAAATTCGCCCAGGACCATGACGTGCCGTTCAGCAACTACCAGAGCCTCACGCGCACGCAGGAGGTGCAGGACCTGATCCAGGCCGAGCTCGACCGCGTCAACGCGAAGTTCGCGCGGGTCGAGCAGATCAAGAAGTTCTTCCTTCTCGAAACGCAACTCAGCGCCGAGGACGAGGAGCTCACGCCGACCATGAAGCTCAAGCGCAAGCTGGTCCAGACCAAGTACGCCGAGCGCATCGATGCCATGTACGCGTAGCCGCCATTCTTCCGCCAACCTAGAGGAGACAACCGTATGAAGACCCAGACTCTGATCCCCCTGGCCGCCGCGGCCGGTCTCGCGCTGGGCGCCGGCCTGGCCAGCGCGCAGCAGCAGGGCGTGAGCAAGGACGAGATCCGCATCGGCACCATCCAGGACCTCTCCGGCCCGCTGGCCGGCTTCGGCAAGCAGTCGCGCAACGGCATGCAGCTTGCGGTGGACGAGCTCAACGAGCAGGGCAGCGTGCATGGCCGCAAGCTCAAGCTGTTCGTCGAGGACTCGGGCTACGACCCCAAGAAGGCCGTGCTGGCGGCGCAGAAGCTGGTCAACCAGGAAAAGATCTTCATCATGGCGGGCCACATCGGCACCGCGCAGAACATGGCGGCGATGCCGGTGCAGTTCGAGAAGAACATCGTGAACTTCTTCCCGATCACGGCGGCGCGCGAGATGTACGAGCCGCTCAACCGGCTCAAGTATTCCTTTGCCGCGACCTACTACGACCAGATCCGCATGGCGCTGCCGAAGATGATCAAGGACAAGGGCGCCAAGAAGGTCTGCACCATCTACCAGGACGACGAATTCGGCCTCGAGGTGCAGCGCGGCGCCGAGGCCGGCCTCAAGGCCGCGGGCATGGAACTCGCCGAGAAGACCTCCTTCAAGCGCGGCGCCACCGACTTCTCGTCCCAGGTCGCCAAGATGAAGGCCGCCAATTGCGACCTGGTGGTGCTCGGCACCATCATCCGGGAGACCATCGGCACGGTGGGCGAGGCGCGCAAGACCGGCTTCAACCCGACCTTCCTGGGATCGAGCGCGGCTTATACCGACCTGATCCACAAGCTGGGCGGCAAGCCGATGGACGGCATCTACGCCACCATGACGGTGCAGAACCCCTACACCGACGAGCAGTCGCAGTCGCTGCGCTTCTGGGCCAACAAGTACAAGAC
>NZ_JBFUCI010000527.1:0-3786 GCF_056405335.1 Variovorax sp. P1_H12_2 | reverse complement strand
GCTCTGGATCCTGGGCACCGACCTGCGGGCCTGGCTCTTCACGATCATGCACAACCTGTTCGCGAGTCAGCTCCGGCGTGCGCCGGCGCTCGCTCCGGTCGACCTCGACGACGTGGCGCACGAGCTGCGCGCCGTCGACTCGCAGCGCGACCAGGCGATCGATCTGCAGCGCTGCCTGCTGCTGCTGCCGGAGGATCAACGCGCGGTGCTGCTGCTGGTGGCGCTCGAGGATCTTACGTACGCCCAGGTCGCGAAGGTGCTCGGCATTCCCGCCGGCACCGTCATGTCGCGGCTGTCGCGGGCACGCGCGCGCCTGCAAGCGCTGATGGACGAGGTGCCGACGGTGTCGAACCGCACCGCCTTGCACCGGATCAAGTAACCGGCTTTCTGACATGCACGTCCCCCCTCCGCCCACCGACGCAGACCTGCACGCCTGGCAGGCCCAGCGCGACGCGTTGCGCCGGCTGCATCGCGAGGTGCTCGACGAGCCCGTCCCCGCCGCGCTGCTGCAAGCCGCGGGACAGGCCCCCGGGCGGCGTCCGGCTGAGAGGCGCTGGCTGCGCTGGGGCGGCATGGCGGCCGCCGTGGCAATCGCCTTCGGTGCCGGCTGGATGGGCAATTCCCACTGGCTGCGAGCGACCGGCGACCCGGCTCGCCTGGCCGGCTCCGCACCCGGCACCTTCGAGTTCGTGCATGCGGCGGCCGTCGCGCACGCGGTCTACTCGCCGGAAAAAAGACATCCGGTCGAGGTGGCGGCCGCCGAGCAGCAACACCTGATCCAGTGGCTCTCCAGGCGCCTCGACCGCCCATTGAAGCTGCCCGATCTGTCGGCCCAGGGCTACACGCTGGTCGGCGGCCGTCTGCTGCCGGGCAGCCAGGGCCCCAGGGCACAGTTCATGTTCGAACACGCCGGCGGCGAACGGGTCACGCTCTATGTCGGGAGCCTGGCCGAGGCGACAGCGTCCGGGTCGGGCGAGACCGCCTTCCGATTCGCGACCGAGGGGCCGGTGGCCAGCTTCTACTGGGTCGATCGCGGCTTCGGCTACGCTCTGGCCGGCGCGCTGCCGCGCGACGCATTGCTGGGCCTCGCCACCGTGGTGTACCGGCAGCTCGACAGCGGCGGCGGATAGACTGCCCGGGCTGCATTCCGAATTTTTTTAACCGAAGGAGAAATCTTCATGAAACTGCTCAGCGCCTCGATTCTTGCCGTCGCCCTGCTCGCCGGCTGCGGCAGCATGTCCAGCAAGGCGCCGGACACTCCGACCCGCACCGCCGACGGCGTGCTGATCGGCCCGACCGGCATGACGCTCTACACCTTCGACCGCGACGTYGTCGGCAGCGGCAAGTCGGTCTGCAACGGTCCCTGCACCACCGCCTGGCCGGCACTGAAGGTGGCCGACGCCGCCAAGCCGATGGGCGCCTACACGATCATCGTGCGCGACGACGGTAGTAAGCAGTGGGCCTACAAGGGCGCACCGCTCTACTACTGGTCGAAGGACACCAAGGCCGGCGACAAGACCGGTGACGGCTTCAACGGCGTCTGGAAGGTGGCTCGCCCCTGAGTCAGACGGCGCGCCTGATCGGCGCGTCCATGCGAAAGGCCGGCCATGCGCCGGCTTTTTTTCATGGGAGGCTCAGTGCGCCGTGGGCAGGGCCCGCCTGGAGGCTTCGCGCCGGTCGCGAAGGCCCAGCAGCTCGTTGAAGACCAGCGCGCCGATCACCAGTGCGCCGCCGGTCAACACGCTGGGCTCGGGCTTCTCGCCCGCTCCGATCCAGGCCAGCGCGATGCCGAAGATCACTTCCAGCAAGGCCAGCAGTGCGACCTCGGGGGCCTTGAGCACCCGCGCGCACAGCACCGAGAGCACACAGGGAATCGCGAGCTGGAACAGCCCGAGAAAGGCCAGCAGGCCGAGGTCGCGTGCATTGGCCTGGAACGGCCAGGCCAGCGGCAGCGTGACGAGCGTGGAGATCACCGCACCGATCAGCACCGCCGGCACCAGGTCGATGTCGTGGCCCTTGGCATGGGCATGCTGCACCACGGTCCAGTTGCAGGCGCCGGCCAGCGGCACGCACAGCGCCACCAGGGTGCCGAGCAGTTGCCCCTCGCCGAGCTGGGTGCCGTACATCCAGCCGATGCCGAGGCCGGCCACGACGATGGCCGCCCAGGTCCGCGCCGGCAGCTTGTGGCCGATGAAGATCCTGGCGCCGAGCGCCGTCAGCAATGGGCCCAGTGCCATCGTCACCAGCACGTTGGCGACGCTGGTGAGCGTGAGCGCGACCATGAAGGCCGTGAACATCACGCTCCAGCAGACGCCGGAGATCCACAGCTCGCGCCCGCCCTGGCGAATCTTCGAGAACACCGCGCGGCCCTGCCAGAGCGGCAGGATCACGGCCAGCGACAGCAAGGTGAAGAAGCTGCGCCAGAAGGTGACCTCGAAGCTGCGCGCATGCTCGAGGTGCCGCGTGACGACGCCGGCCGTGGCCCACATCAGGGTCACGACGACCATCAGCCAAACGGCCCGTCCATGAGTCAGCCTGGCCCCCACGCTCCCCACTTCGTGTGGTCGCTGCCCCCCGAGGGGGCCGCAGGCCGCCTTGGGGCGGCCCGGCGCCRGCCTGGACCCAGGTTTGCCCATGGCCTTCGAACTCAGTCGCGCGAAGCGCGCTTGCGCTCGTGTTCCTTCAGGTAGCGCTTGCGCAGGCGCACGCTCTTGGGCGTGATCTCGACCAGTTCGTCGTCCTCGATGAACTCGACGCCGTATTCAAGCGTGAGTTCGATCGGTGGCGTGATCTTGATCGCATCTTCCTTGCCCGAGACCCGGAAGTTGGTCAGCTGCTTCGTGCGCGTGGCATTGACCACCAGGTCGTTGTCGYGGCTGTGGATGCCGACGATCATGCCTTCGTACACCGGATCGTTGGCGCGCACGAACATGCGGCCGCGATCGTCCAGCTTGCCCAGCGCGTAGGTGAAGATCTCGCCGTCGTCCATCGAGATCAGCACGCCGTTCTTGCGGCTGCCGATCTCGCCCTTGAACGGTTCGTACTTGTCGAAGATGTTCGAGATCAGGCCCGAGCCGCGCGTCAGGTTCAGGAATTCGTTGGTGAAGCCGATCAGGCCCCGAGCCGGAATGCGGTACTCGAGGCGCACGCGGCCGCKGCCGTCCGGTTCCATGTTGACCAGTTCGCCCTTGCGTTCGCCCAGCGCCTGCATCACGCCGCCCTGGTGCTGATCCTCGATGTCGGCCGTGACCAGTTCGATCGGCTCGTGCTTCTCGCCGTTGATCTCGCGGAACACCACGCGCGGCTTGGACACGGCCATCTCGAAGCCTTCGCGGCGCATGTTCTCCAGCAGGATGGTCAGGTGCAGTTCACCTCGGCCCATGACCTCGAAGATGCCTTCCTCGTCGGTCTCGCTCACGCGCAACGCCACGTTGTGCTGCAGTTCCTTTTGCAGGCGGTCCCAGATCTGGCGGCTGGTGACGTACTTGCCTTCGCGGCCGGCCAGCGGGCTGGTGTTGACGCAGAAGTTCATGGTCAGGGTCGGCTCGTCGACCTTGAGCATCGGCAGCGGTGCCGGGTTCGACGGGTCGGTCACGGTGACGCCGATGCCGATGTCGGAGATGCCGTTGATCAGCACGATCTCGCCCGGGCCGGCCTCGGTGGCCTGCACACGCTCCAGGCCCTGGAAGGTCAGCACCTGGTTGACGCGGCCCTTGACGGTCTTGCCGTCCGGGCCTTCCATCACCACCACGTCCATCATGGGCTTGATGGTGCCCTGGCTGATGC
>NZ_JBFUCI010000526.1:0-3830 GCF_056405335.1 Variovorax sp. P1_H12_2 | reverse complement strand
GCGCCGAAGTCGACCGTCTTGGCGTCGATCTGCTTGAGGCCGGCGCCCGAGCCGACCGACTGGTAGTTGATCTTGGCGCCGGTGGCCTTGTTGAAATCGGCGGCCCACTTCGAATACAGCGGCGCCGGGAAGCTGGCGCCGGCGCCGGTGGCGGCTTCCTGGGCCAGGGCCGGAACTTGCGCGAATGCCGCGGCGATCAGGCCGGCGGCAGCGAATTTGAACGTCGTTTTCATGGTGCTTCCTTTGAGCTGCAAAAGGGCCCCTTGGGGGCTTGGCAGCGACTCTAGAAAGCTTGTGTGACAACGTCGTGACACCCGCGTACAGAGGGAGAAACAGCTGCTGCGGTGTGTGATCGTGTGTCGCTGTCACATATTCGTCACACGGCCCATCTAGCCTTGCGTGCCCACCGGGCTACGATCAGGCCCCGCCCTTTGCACCTCACTATGAAAAACGGAACCCGCCTCGCCGCGGTCGATCTCGGCTCGAACAGCTATCGACTGGAGATCGGCCAGGTCGACCACGGCCAGATCCATCGCACCGAATACCTCAAGGAAACCGTCCGCCAGGGCAACGGCCTCGACAGTTCGCGCAATCTCACGCCGGAGGCGATGCAGCGCGGCTGGGACACGCTGGCGCGCTTCGGCGAACGGCTGGCGGGCTTCGATCGCTCCCAGGTCCGCGCGGTGGCCACCCAGACGCTGCGCGAAGCCCGCAACCGCGACGAGTTCCTGTTGCGCGCACGCACCGTTCTGGGCTTCGGCATCGACGTCGTCACGGGCCCCGAGGAGGCCCGCCTGATCTACCAGGGCGTGGCGCACACCCTGCCCCACACCGACGCCTCGAATCGCGAACGCCGCCTGGTGGTGGACATCGGCGGCCGCTCGACCGAGATGATCATCGGCCAGGCGCTCGTGGCCGAGGTCATGGAGTCCTACCGGGTCGGCAGCGTCGCCTGGTCGATGAAGCACTTCCCGCAGGGGCTGTTCACGCCCTCGGCCTTCCAGGCTGCCGAGGTGGCTGCCAAGGCGGTGCTCGACGAAGCGCTGGAAACCTACGTGCCCGACCGCTGGGACGTCGTGTACGGCAGCTCCGGCACGATCGGCGCCGTCGGCGACGTCCTGACCGCGGCCGGCAACGAGCCGGGCCTGATCACGCGCGATGGTCTCGACTGGCTGGTCGACCGGCTGCTGCGGGCCGGCAACGCCGACCGGCTGCGCATCGAGGGCATGCGAGAGGACCGCAAGGCGGTGATCGGCGGCGGCGTGACCGTTCTGCGGGCCGTGTTCGACCTGCTCGAGATCGAGGAAATGAAGGTCGCCCAGGGCGCACTGCGCCATGGCGTGCTGTACGAGCTGCTCGAGCGCGACGACGTGGTGGCCGACCTGCGCACTGCCACCGTGGCACGGCTGGCGACCCGCTTTCCGGTCGACAGCGCCCAGGTCAAGCGGGTCGGCGAGACCGCCGCCGCCCTCTATGTGCAGCTCAATCCGGCGGCGCGCGGCGGCAGCACCACGAGCCGGGCCGGCCGCGCGCTGCGCAAGCTCGGCTGGGCCGCGCAGCTGCACGAGATCGGGACCCAGATCTCGCACAGCGAATACCACAAGCACGGCGCCTACATCCTGGACAACGCCGAGGCGCCCGGCTTCGCGGTCAACGAGATGCATGCCCTGAGCCAGCTGGTGCTGGGGCATCGCGGCAAGCTGCGCAAGCTGGAAACGTCGCTGGACGACGAGAGCTTCGTCCCGCAGCTCATCGCGCTGCGGCTGGCCGTGATCCTGTGCCACGCCCGGCGCAACCCCGACCTGCAGGGGCTGCGAATCGAACAGCCCGACACGCGGCTGTTCGTCGTCGGCTGCCGCGCCGGCTGGTCCGACCTCTTCCCGCAATCCGCGTACCTGCTGCGCGAAGAGGTGCTGGCCTGGCAGAAGACCCCGTGGCGGCTCGAGCTCACCGGAATCTGAATCTGGAGGCTCCCACGCTCCCCCACTGCGTGTGGGTCGCTGCCCCCAAGGGGGTAGCTGCAGGCCGCCCGTCCGTGTCAAGCGCGGACTTCGCCGCGCTGGCGGCCCGGCGCCGGCCGGCCCTGAGCCCCGCGCCCGAACGCCGCTACAGCAGCTCGGGCGCCTGAACCGTCACCACCACCGTCTGCACGTCGCCGTCTCGCTCGCGCGTGCGGATCCACCAGACCGCGCCCTTGCGCACCGGGCAGCTGTCCTGCTGCAGCCCCAGCAGCAGCGAGATCGCCTGGCCCAGCGAAGGCTGGTGGCCGATCAGCAGCACCACCGACTTGCCGTTCGGCCATCCGGCGGCGGCCAGCAGCGCATCGGGCGTGGTGTCGGGCGCGAGCTCGGTGCGCAGCTTGTACTTGCGCCCGAGCGCCAGCGCGGTCTGCTCGCACCGGCGCGCCGGACTGCACACGATGCGCGTGCCCTCGGGCAGCTGCCGATCGAGCCAGCCGGCCATGCGCTTGGCCTGCTTCTCGCCGCGCGAGGTCAACGCGCGCTGCAGGTCGTCGCAGCCCTCGGTCCAGTCGTCTGCCTCGGCGTGGCGCCAGAAAATAAGGTCCATGATTCGGTCAATCCCGTGATGCCGCGCGGCGGAGCCCGCGCGAAGCGTAGCGGTTCATGAGGGCCGTCTGCGCACCGTGGGCCTCGATGGCGCGCGAGGCGCCCTCCTCACCCGCATGCGTGTCCGCGTCGACGCGGCGATAGACGCCGTCGGGACCGAGGTCCCAGGCGTCGCGCCCGTCGTGCAGGTAGGCCACCAGGCACTCGTCGATGAGCCGTTGCCGCAGCCCCGGGTCGGTCACCGGCCAGGCCAGTTCGATCCGGCGCAGCATGTTGCGGTTCATCCAGTCGGCGCTCGAAAGGTACAGCGACTCGTCGTCGCCCTGGCGGAAATAGAAGACCCGCGAATGTTCGAGGAAGCGCCCGATCACCGAGCGCACGCGGATGTTGTCGGTCAGCCCCGGCACCCGCGCCGGCAAGGTGCAGGCGGCACGCACGATGAGGTCGATCTTGACGCCCTTCTGCCCGGCCCTGACCAGCGAGGCGATCAGCGCCTCGTCGGTCAGCGCGTTCATCTTGGCGACGATGCGCGTGGCCTTGCCGGCCGCCGCGGCGACCCCGAGCGCGTCGATGCGCGCGATCAGGTTGCGATGCAGGTCGAAGGGCGCCAGCCACATGCGGTGCAGCTTCGGCAGCCGGCTCTGGCTGGCCAGGTGCACGAACACCGCCTCCATGTCGGCGGTCAGCAGCGGGTCGGCCGTGAGATGGCTGATGTCGGTGTAGAGCGCGGCGGTGCGCGGGTTGTAGTTGCCGGTCGACAGATGGCCGTAGCGCCGCATCTGCCGGCCCTCGCGGCGCGTCACCAGCAGCATCTTGGCGTGCGTCTTCAGGCCGACCACGCCGTAGACGACCTGGGCGCCGATCGACTCGAGCATCTCGGCCCAGTTGATGTTGGCCTCTTCGTCGAAGCGCGCCTTGAGTTCCACCACCACGGTCACTTCCTTGCCGCGGCGGACCGCCTCGCGCAGCAGGTCCATCAGCTCGGAGTCAGTGCCGGTGCGGTAGATCGTCTGCTTGATCGCGAGCACCTGCGGGTCTTGCACCGCTTCGCGCAGGAAGGCCAGGACGCCGCCGAAGCTCTCGAAGGGCTGGTGGATCAGCACGTCGCCGCGCTGCAGCCGGTCGAAGAAGGACTGCCCGGGCGACAGCGTGATCGGGTAGGAGGCCTGGTACGGCGCAAAGCGAAGCTGCGGCTCGTCGAGCAGGTCGATCAGCTGCGTCAGGCGCGCCAGGTTCACCGGGCCGTGCACCCGGTAGCGGTAG
>NZ_JBFUCI010000525.1:0-3831 GCF_056405335.1 Variovorax sp. P1_H12_2 | reverse complement strand
AGGCAACGCCGGTGGTGACGTGCGGATTGAAATGTTCACCGGAAGCCTTAAGCACGAACACGGAAACGTACTGAATGAGCATCGGGTCGATGACAGGGTCATCGGGTGTCGTGACGAACGCGGCCGAGTCGCCGGTCTCGGTCGTAAACGGCGTCACCGCCTCGATCAGCGCCTCCTGCAGCTGGAGGAGCTGAGGCGTGGACTTCGCGACGATGCCGGCCAGCCCGATCTCCTGGCTCGGGATGTAGTAGTACTTGATGGCCTCCAGCTCCATGTCGCCCAGTCGGGTTCCAGCGACGACCTTTTCGACCGCGGCATACACCTCGTCCAGGTCCGCGGTGCGGACGAACCGCTGCACCAGCGTGACGTGCGGGCGGTGGGTCGCGTCCAGAGCAAACCCCTTGGGGAAAACCTGAAGCAGGCGAGCGTTGTTGGCTTCAGCGTGCTCGAGCATCCTGGCGTCTGGCTCGAGCAGGATGTCGATCGCTGTGACGGGATTGTTCGGGATGGTCATGTCTTCAATCCCCGGCTTCCGAGGCCGGAGACCCCTTGTCATCTGCGACCCGGTGCGGTGCAGAGCGCCCCGCATCGCGGCAGAAAGGATTCAGTATAGGCATCCATCCAGGACAGGCAAGGTCTGCTGTGGGGCGGCAAGACCCACGGATGTCCGCGGCCAGGCCAGTTGGCAAAACACCGCGGAACGTTCCTGGTCATGACACATCGCGGCGGGCTGAAGGCGCCGGCAACGGATGGTCCCGGTACAACTCTCGCAGCCGGTTCTTCAGCATCTTGCCGGTGGCACCCAGCGGGATGGCGTCGACAAAGACCACGTCGTCAGGCGTCCACCACTTGGCGATCTTGCCTTCGTAAAAGCCCAGCAACTCGTCGCGCGACAAGGGCTGGTCCGGCTTCCTCACCACCACCAGCAGCGGGCGCTCGTCCCACTTGGCGTGGGGCACCGCAATGCAGGCGGCCATGGCCACCTGCGGGTGGGCCATGGCAATGTTCTCCAGATCGATGGAACCGATCCATTCGCCGCCGGACTTGATCACGTCCTTGCTGCGGTCGGTGATCTGCATGATGCCCAACTCGTCGATGTTGGCTACGTCGCCGGTGGGAAACCAGCCCTTGCCCTCGGCCTTCACCAGCGGCGAGTCGCCCTCGCCGCGGAAGTATTGCGAGACCACCCAAGGGCCACGCACAAGCAGATCGCCGCTGGCCTGTCCATCCCAGGGCAGCTCGGCGCCGTCCTCGCCGACAATCTTCATGTCGACGCCGAATACGGCGCGGCCCTGCCTGGCCTGCACCGCGTAGCGCGCCTCTTCCGGCAAGGACTGATGTGCAGGCTTGAACGTGCACACCGTGCCCATCGGGCTCAACTCCGTCATGCCCCAGGCATGCAGCACCGCGACACCGTAGCGTTCCTGGAAGGCGCGCATCATCGATGGCGGGCAGGCCGATCCGCCAATGATGGTGCGACGCATGGTGCGGAAGCCGAGCTTGTTGGCCTCGACGTGCGCCAGCAGGCCCTGCCACACGRTCGGCACACCGGCCGAGAGCGTGACGCTTTCGCTTTCGAACAGGTCGTGCAGCGACTTGCCGTCCAGTCCGGGTCCTGGAAACACCAGCTTGGCACCGACCATGCAGGCGACGTACGGCAGGCCCCACGCGTTGACGTGGAACATCGGGACCACCGGCAAGATCGTGTCGCGGGCCGAGCAGTTCAACATGTCGGGCAGCGCCGCCGCGAAGGTGTGCAGCATCGTCGAGCGATGGCTGTAGAGCACGCCTTTCGGATTGCCCGTGGTGCCGGAGGTGTAGCAGAGCGACGAAGCGGTGTTCTCGTCGAACTCCGGCCACGCGAACCGGTCGCTGCCCTCGTCGATCAGGTCCTCGTAGCACAAGAGGCCCTCGATGCGGCTGTCCTTGGGCATGTGCTGACGATCCGTCATCGCGACGAAGTGGCGGATGGTCTTCACGCGCGGCGCGATCGCCTCCACCAGCGGCAGGAAGGTGAGGTCGAAGAACAGCACCTGGTCCTCGGCATGGTCGGCGATCCACACCAGCTGGTCGGCGTGCAGGCGCGGATTGAGCGTGTGCAGCACGGCGCCCGATCCCGAGACCGCGTAGTAGAGCTCCATGTGGCGATGCCCGTTCCAGGCCAGTGTGGCCACCCGATCCGAGCGCGTCACATCCAGCGAGGCCAGCGCATTGGCCACGCGGCGCGAGCGCGCAGCCATGTCGCGGAAGGTGTAGCGGTGGATGCCGCCCTCGACACGTCGGGAAACGATCTCCTGCTCGCCGTGGTGCCGCTCTGCATGCGTGAGCAAGGAGGAAATCAGCAGCGACTGCTGCATCATGAGTCCGTTCATTTGTCTTTTCCTTTGAATGAGATCAGGCCGGCACCAGCGTGGCGTCGGGATCGGTCTGTTYTTCTTTCCTGAAGTGCCGGTCGCTCAGCAGGAAGTGGGACAGCGCCGGGATCAGCACGAGMGCGCCGACCATGTTCCACAGGAACATGAAMGTCAGCAGGATGCCCATGTCGGCCTGGAACTTGATCGGCGAGAAGGCCCAGGTGATCACACCGGCGGCCAGCGTCACGCCGACGAGCGCGACCACGCGGCCGGTGAAGAGCAGCGCATCGCTGTAGGCCYGTGCCAGGCTCAGGCCGCGGCGCTGYCCGGCCAGCTGCACGCTCAGCAGGTACAGCGCGTAGTCGACGCCGATGCCCACGCCGAGCGCGATCACCGGCAGGGTCGCGACCTTCACGCYGATGCCCAGCAGCACCATCAGCGCCTCGCACAGGATCGAGGTGATGACCAGCGGGATCACCGCCACCACCACCGCGCGCCACGAGCGGAAGGTCAGGAAGCACAGCGCGATGACCGCGGCATACACGTACAGCAGCATCGTGCGGTTGGCCTCGTGCACCACGATGTTGGTYGCCGCCTCGATGCCGGCCGAGCCGGCGGCCGGCAGCACCTGCACCACGGCGGGGTCGGTCGGATGCTCGGCGACGAACTTCTCCACCACGCGCARYACCTGCTGCAGYGTCTCKGCCTTGTGGTCGGTGAGGTAGGCCACCAGCGGCATCACCGAGCATTCGGTGTTGAACATCTCCGGGTTGTTGACCGTGGCCTGCTGCGCGCCGTAGTTCAGGATGTCCTGGTTGCGCGAGATGGTCTGCCACTTCGGGTTGCCTTCGAAGGAGCCGGCGGTGATCTGCCGCACCACGTCGGTCAGCGCGATGGTGGTGCGCACCTGCGGCAGCTGCTGCAGCTCCCARGCCAGRCGRTCGACGTGCACCAGCGTGTCGTACTTGAGGCAGCCTTCCTTCGGCGTCTTGATGATGACCGCGAACAGGTCGCTGGACAGCGAGTAGTTCTTCGTGATGAACGCGTTGTCGCGGTTGTAGCGCGAGTCCGGCCGCAGCTCCGGCGCGCCGGGGTCGAGGTCGCCGACCTGAAGCCGCGTGCTGATCGCATAGCCGCCGACSGTCAGCGCCAGCGAGCCGAGGATGGCGGCGAGCGCCCAGCTGCGCTTTTCCGCGAAGTGGCCCAGGAGGCGCCAGACGCGCCCCCCGCGGCCGGCGGCCTGTTCCTGTTCCAGCTCGAGACTGCGGGCGGCCGCGGCCGGGCTCACGCCGACATACGACAGCAGCACCGGCAGCAGCAGCAGGTTGGTGAAGATCAGCACCGCGACGCCGATGCTGGCGGTCAGCGCCAGTTCGCGGATCACCGGGATCGGGATCAGCATCAGCACGCCGAAGCCGATCGCGTCCGCCAGCAGCGCGGTGACGCCGGCGAGGAACAGGCGGCGGAAGGTGTAGCG